>JAKSMA010000110.1 GCA_024400895.1 Muribaculaceae bacterium
GCCCGTCATCGGACTCGACCGTCTGCTGCTCGAAACCGACTCGCCATATCTCGCGCCAGTGCCGAAGCGCGGCAAGCGCAACGAGAGTGCTTTCACCACGCATGTGTGCGACTTTGTGGCGGCAGAAATGGGCATATCGGCTGCCGAACTCGACGCGGCAACCACCCAGAATGCCCAGCAACTTTTTAAATTCAAAATCAATTAAAAACAATCATACAGCATGAAAAGAACTATTGTTTATTCACTTCTTCTCGTTTTAGCATTATCGGCTTGCGCCCAACGCTTGCCACAGAAAACCATGCCACCAAAACGCGAACTTCGCTCGGCGTGGGTTTCGACAGTGTGGGGCATCGACTGGCCTAAACAAGGCGCATCGGCTGCCAGCCAAAAGGCAGAACTCGTGCGCATGCTCGACTCACTGAAAAACAACAATTTCAACGCTATCAATCTGCAAGTGCGCTCTATGAGCGATGCATTGTATAAATCAAGCTACGAGCCATGGACAAGTTACCTTACAGGCACCCGTGGCAAGGACCCAGGCTACGACCCACTCGGTTTCGCGGTGAGCGAATGTCACAAGCGTGGCATGGAAATCCATGCGTGGATTAACCCCTATCGCTTCGGCATCAGCACCATGTGGAACAACGAGCGCGACCAGGAAGCAAGAAAGCACTTGCTGAAATGGGACAAATTCTACATCCTCGACCCATCCGACCCTTGGACCATCGAGCGCATCGTGAATGTGTGTCGCGAAGTGGTCACAAAATATGACGTGGACGGCATTCTCTACGACGACTATTTCTACCCCAACGGCATCTCGCAAACAGTGGCAGCGCCCGACTACAAGACATGGAAAAACTCGGGTACTTCGCTCAGCATTGGCGACTGGCGACGCGAAAATGTAAACCGCATGGTGAAGGCTGTCTACGATATGATTCAAAAAGAGAAGCCCTATGTGCGTTACGGCATTTCGCCTGCGGGCGTGGCTTGCACCAGCAAATCGCTGGCTGAAAAATACGGCATTGAGCCATGTCCATCGGGCAGCGACTGGCAATACAACGGCATCTTCTCCGACCCAGTGGCTTGGTTGAAAGGCAAGATGATCGACTTCATCGCACCACAGGTGTACTGGAAAATCGGTTTCAAGCGTGCAGACTTCAGCCTTGTGTCGCCATGGTGGTGCAAGGTGGCTAAGCATTTCGGCCGTCAGGCATTCGTATCGATGTCGATCGACAAGGTGGTTAGCACCAGCGAATTCCCTGAATGGGCTGCAGAGATGGAAATTCTGCGCAAAAACAGTCCAAAGGACCAAGGCGGCACCATTTTCTGGTCGGTGCGCAACCTCTACAACAAACCCGCCTTCAGCGAGCAACTCTGCCACTACCTGAAGCGCACCGTGTATCAATATCCATCGCTCGTTCCGATTGCCCCATGGCGCAACAATGTGGCTCGCAAGGCACCTGTTATCAACTTCCTCAAGCACGAAGGCGCACAACTGAAGTGGCAACTGATTCCTCGCTTGCGCTACACCGTGTATGCATTCCCGAAATCGGTTGACAAGGCTGCCTTTCAGAAAGATGTGAACTATCTGCTCGGAATGGTCTACAACCCTGAAACGCGTGCCGAAGAAGTGGTTTACAACATTCCTTCGCATCTGCGGTCGGGCTACCGATTTGCTGTTTGCGCCCTCGACCGCTATGGCAACGAATATGCTCCAACCTTCGTGGAATAAAACAACCAACTAACATCATTAACAAAATCTATAAAATCACAAAATGAAACTACGTCACTTATTTATTGCAGCATTCCTATTGCTCGCAATGGCGGCACAAGCCGCAACCTATGGCGTGCCTAAGCGAGAATTCCGCTCGGCTTGGGTGGCAACTGTATGGGCACTCGACTGGCCTCGTGATGCCAACGACGGCGAAGCCAACAACATGAACGCTGAAGTGCAAAAGGCTTCTATGATTCGCATGCTTGACTCGCTGAAGCGCAACAACTTCAACGCTGTGAACTTCCAAGTGCGCTCGATGTGCGACGCTATGTACAAATCAAGCTATGAGCCATGGTCAAGCTATCTGACCGGCACACGCGGACGCACACCAAGCTACGACCCTCTGCAATTCGTGGTGGAAGAATGTCACAAGCGCGGTATGGAATGCCACGCATGGGTGAATCCTTACCGTTTCTCAACAGGCTCGAACTGGAGCACTGCTGCCGACGAGGAATTGAAGGCGAGCGGCCACTTGCTCACCCACGGTAGCACCATCATCCTCGATCCTTGCCAGCAATGGACCATCGACCGCATTGTGAATGTGTGCAAGGAAATCATCAGCAACTATGACGTGGATGGTATTCTCTACGACGACTACTTCTATCCCGACGGCATTCCAAGCAACAGCACTGCCGGCGACTACACCGAATGGCAAAACTCTGGCACAACCATGAGCATCGGCGACTGGCGTCGCGACAATGTAAACCGCATGGTGAAGGCCGTTTACGACATGATTCAGGAAACCAAGCCTTATGTGCGCTTCGGTATCTCTCCTGCAGGTGTGGCTGCCACAAGCAGCAGCGTGGCTTCGAAATATGGCGTAGAGCCTTGTCCTTCAGGCTCAAGCGACTGGCAATACAATGGCATTTTCTCCGACCCATTGGCTTGGATTTCGAGCAAGACACTCGACTATATCTCGCCACAGGTGTACTGGAAAATCGGCGCCACTGCCAATTATGCAACCATTACCCCTTGGTGGGGAAAGGTGGTTGACAAATTCGGTCGCCACGTCTACATTTCCACCTCTATTTCGAGCATCACCAAGAGCAGCGATGCCAACACCTATGTGGAATACGCCAACCAAGCAGAAATCAACCGTAACTCTTCGCTCGACGGCGCTTTCGGTTCGATTTACTATTCTTGCAAATACCTCTACATGCGTAATGCCAACTCATTGGCAAGCTTCTTGCGCAACACCGTTTACACCCGCCCAGCCCTCGTGCCTGCACTCCCTTGGAAGGAAGGCAACAACCCTGGCCTCGTGACCAACCTTGCCCTCGGTGGCGACGGCAACCTCACTTGGAACGGATTTGACAATGTGCGCTACTCAGTGTATGCATTCCCTGCAACCATGCACCCATCCACATTCACCAAGCAAGTGGAATACCTGCTGGATATGAGTTACACCCCAAGTTACAAGATTCCAGTGGAATATCAAGGAGCAGAATGGCAATATGCAGTGTGCGTAGTCGACCGTGTGGGTAATGAATACGACCCTGTGATTCTCGGCGGCAACCTTGAACAACTCGACAACCCTGTGCTCATCGCCCCTGAAGCAGAAGCGGCAGCCGACATGCCATTCACATTCTCTTGGCACAAGGTGAAAGATGCAGCCAACTATGTGGTTGAAATCAGCAACGACGCAGATTTCGGCAATGTGGCAGAACGCATCACCACTGCCGACACCACCATGTCGTCGCTCCAATTCACCCAACTTCGTCACGAAGTCACCCAATATTGGCGCGTTCAGGCATGCGAGCCTCAGCACTACAGTGGCGTGAGCGAAATCCGCCCAATCGTGCCAATGATGCTCACCGTCACCTATCCAGCTGATGGCGAAGAAGAAGTGGTGCCTAACTTCACTGCAAAGTGGTATAATGTACATTCAAGCAATGAAGCCAC
The DNA here is from genome assembly GCA_024400895.1 of Muribaculaceae bacterium. Classification (GTDB taxonomy): domain Bacteria; phylum Bacteroidota; class Bacteroidia; order Bacteroidales; family Muribaculaceae; genus Sodaliphilus. Next base: position 3,677 of record JAKSMA010000110.1, read on the forward strand.
TGTGGAAATCGCCTACGATGCAGCATTCAGCGATATCGTATTCACCGGCAAGTCGGCAAATGGAGAATTGACCATCCCCGATGATGTGCTTGAAGCCGGCTACACCTGCTATATGCGCGTTCGCCTCACTGTCGACGGCCACGAAATGGTATCACTCCCCGTTCGCTTCACCATTGCCCATGTGGCAGCTCGCCTCATCCGTCCTGTCGACGGTGGCGAAATCTACAAGGGCGAATACGTGGAAGTGAAGCCACAAAGTTGGGCAACCGGCTATCAACTCGAAATCAGCAATTCAGCCACCACTTGGGGCCGCACACGCTTCGTGGAAACACTGAAGGATGGCGCCACACGCACCACCAACACTGCCGACGCCATCAAGGTGAACAGCAAAGTGCTGCAAGATGGCACCACCTATTATGCCCGCGTGAAGACATCATACGACGGACTCGACGGAGCTGCACACACCACCGATTGGGGTCCAGTTGTAGCATTCGTATACCGTACTGAAAAGCCATTGTTGGGCGATGTTGATGGCGACGGCGTGGTGAATGTAAGTGATGCCACCGCCCTCATCAACCAAATCCTCGGCACAGCATCCTATCCATTCAACCGTTGCGACATCGACGGCAACGGCGTGGTGAACGTAAGCGACGTGACCGCCCTCATTAACCTCATCCTCGCCCAGTGAGGATGAGCTCGGCAAGGTGAGCAGCGGTGTGTCAGCAAAGCTGGCGCCGCGAACAGCGAGCCTTGTCAACAGCCCCTCATCCTCGCGCAGTGAGGATGGTAAAGATAACATTCAAAACCCTATATCAGTCAAGCAGAGCCAAATTATAGGCTCTGCTTGCTTTTTTTCGTATTTTTTTGCTATCTTTGCCATTATAAAATGAAGGAATCTTGTAGTTTTCTTCTGTAGAAAATACTCAAAACCAAAATTACCAATATGAAGAATTACTTTTTTGCAGTTTTATTTATCCTCACGGCATGGATGAGCGCCATGGCTGTGCCTGCCAAACCAGGATTCACCAGTTTCCGCCAATCCGATGGCACCACTATTGATGTGCAAGCCATTGGCGACGAGTTCTTTGCTTGTATCACCACCAGAGACGGACTTACCGTTGACCGCAACGAAAAAGGCGACTGGTGCTATATCACCGAACAAGGCGTGACCAACATCATGGCTCACAATGAAGGTGCCCGCACAAGCGAAGAATTGGCATTCATCGCCGCCGAAAGAGCGCATCTCACTCCATCGTCGCAAATGAGCGAAACCACTCGTCAGCTCATCAAGAAGGTGAACGCCTTGCGCAAGGTGGGTAGAGTGCCCCATGCAGGAACTGTACGCGTGCCCATCATACTTGTGGAATACAAGGATGTGAAGATGAAGCACACCGTCAGCGATTTCAAGGCGCAGTTCAACACCAACAGCAAAAGTGTACGACAATATTTTATAGACCAATCGAACGGACTTTTCACGCCTCAATTCGATGTGTTCGGCATCTACACACTGAGCGAAAATCGTGAAGTGTATGGCGGCAACAAGGATGGAAAGAAAGGCGATGACCAAGGTTTGGGCAAAATGGTGGGTGAGGCTGTCGACCTCGTTCAAGCATCAAAATCCATAACTTGGAGCAATTATGACAACGACAAGGACAACACTTGCGATGTGGTGATTGTGGTGTATGCCGGCGTGGGCGAGGCTCAAGCCACTACCACTGTGCCAGAATCAGTATGGCCTTGCCAATGGAACCTGAACAGTGCTAAAGCATATGGTGATGGACCAGGAGCAAAATCTTACAACAATATCACCATCAATGACTTTGCCGTATTCAACGAAATACGAGGCAATAGCAATGCCGGCACCGACATGGACGGCATCGGCACATTCTGCCACGAATTCTCGCACTGCCTCAGCCTGCCCGACTTCTACGACACAACCGACCAATCGGCACATTACGGCATGGGATGCTGGAGCTTGATGGGCCATGGTAGTTATAACGACAATAGCCGAACTCCTATCGGCTATAGTGCGTTTGAAAAAAATTGGATGGGATGGCTCAACTTACGCAATGTTCTTCCCAACACGCAATACACCATATCTGCTATGAACCAGGGGGCAGCAACCACCGATGTGGCCTACAAGGTTACCAGCCCACTCAACACCAATGAGTATTTCATTCTCGAGAACCGAAGAAAACAAGGTTGGGATAAATACATCGGCTCTGAGGGTATGATGATTTTCCACGTCACATACAACAGCGACAGATGGACTACAAAAAAAATCAACACTGAAGATGTGCAATTGATGGACATCGTGCCTGCTGACAACATTTGGAGCCGCGCCACCGAAAACGCCGATGCATGGGGATCAACCAAGCACGATTTCACCGACACCAGCACACCAGCCGCTACGCTCAACATGACCTCAAGCGGCTCTATCACTGGCAATGCCGGAAAATTGGGGCACTCCATCACAGATATCCAGATTGGCTCCAATGGCGACGTCACTTTTTGGTACGACAAGAAAAACCTCATCAATGTGGGCGACGTGGCCTATGAAGTGCTCAGCGAACCATCTTCAAGCAGCTATGGCAAGGTGAGAGCCTACAGCCTAAGCCCAACTGGCGAGGGAAAGTCGTCGCTGGCATTGGCCATTCCTACCACAGTGACCTACAACAGCAAAATATATGATGTGACATCTGTGGCCGACTATGCTTTCCAGGGCAAGACCAATCTCACTTCATTCAGAACATATCCTGGAATCACCACTATTGGTAAAGGGGCACTGGCAAGATGCACCGGCATCACTTATGCACAATTTAGCAGCTCCACCACATCGATTGGCAGTGAAGCTTTCTCGGGATGTACTGCACTGAAAACTGTTTACAGTGTGAATCCCACACCGCCAGCTCTAAGCGCCACCACATTCCCAAGCAATTCGGGAATGGCCCTTTATGTAACCAAGTCGAGCACCAACTCTGCCGACAATTACAAGAAAGCAACATACTGGAAAAATTTCGCCACAATCTCCAAATCGAAGTATGCCTACGACATCTATTGCAACGACGGTGCACTTCTCGTGGTCACAAAAGACCCACTGTACAAGACTGCAGGTGAAATGACCGTGGTGGGCTTCAACCCTAATGGAGGCAAGGTGGAGAATGGAGTTCTCGACTTCTCATGCGGAAGCAGTCCATATTATTTCAATAGCTACAGTTACAATTTAGTTGCAATTACTGACAGCGCATTCATCAACGACACCGACCTTAAAGGTGCCAACCTGTCGAAACTCACCGCACTCACCTCAATTGGCAAATATGCATTCTATGGCTCTAATGTCACAAACATTATGGTTCCGAAAAGTGTCACCAATATCGGAACCCGAGCATTCGTGAACTGTACACAACTCTCTGAACTGCTCTTGATGCAGCAATCGGGCACTCGCTCATGGGGTGGACAGTTCTACGGCGGCAACGCAAGCGACTTCACTTGCTATGTGCGCTTCTCGGGATATCAAAGCTATTATAATAGCATCACATCTTGGTCTACCATCTCTCCAAGCACCAAAAGCCCATCAGAACAGCTCAACGCCTACTTTGACGACTCCAACTACGAAGTGTTTGATTTCGCAATAAACCACAATGTCGACTGGAGTGCATCGGGCCTTAAAGCATGGGTGGTGAGCAGTTACAACAGCACAGAGAAAAAGGCATACACCAAGCAGGTAACCTCCACGCCAGCCAACACCGGCGTGCTCATCACTGGCTATAACAAAGGCCAAGTGTATCGCCTCAAGCGACCTGCCGGACGCCCCAGCGCTCCAACCAACTTGCTTGTGGGCACTGCCACAGGAAACGTGGACGTTTACAACGAGACAGTGGGCTTCGGATTCCTCAACACCCAAAAATACTTCAGTCGCCCATCATCATCGCCTTGGAACTCTGGCACATACCGCAGCTATCTGAAGCTGTCGAGCGCTGTTGCCGGAAGCACCACAAAAATCACCGTTGACCTCTTCCCTCAAGAGTTGAAGGGTGATGTGGATGGCAATGGAGTGGTGAACGTGAGCGACGTAACCGCCCTTATCAACCAAATCCTCGGCACAGCATCATATCCAACCTCGCGTTGCGACATCGACGGCAACGGCGTGGTAAACGTGAGCGACGTAACCGCCCTCATCAACCTCATCCTCGCGCAGTGAGGATGAGCTCGGCAAGGTGAGCAGCGGTGTGTCAGCGAAGCTGGCGCCGCGA
>JAKSMA010000111.1 GCA_024400895.1 Muribaculaceae bacterium
CTTTTTGCTTAAAATACTATATTATTATGAACACGGCTCTGAATAGTCATTTCTTTTAGTTCTTTTTATCGAACTGATTTTTCACATAAAGTTCACTATCCAATTATTCACACACTGCCTTATTTTTAGGAGGTCTACTTTTGCCCAGAAAAAAACGCGAATCATCAATTACAGGCATTTATCATGTTGTCATTAAAGGAATCAACAGCCAACTACTCTTTGAAAAGCGCCAAGACTATCTGAAATACTTGGACATTTTAGAGTATCAGAAGTTACAATGTGATTTCAAAATCTATGCCTATTGCCTCATGTCCAATCATGTCCACCTGCTTATCGCAGAGGGTGCAGAGCCGTTGGGGGCAACGATGAAACGCTTGGGTATCTCTTATGTGAGCTACTACAATAAGCGGTACAATCGTCTTGGTCCTTTGTTTCACGATCGTTTCCGCAGTGAACCCGTTGGCGATGCTGGGTATTTCGTCACGCTGCTTCGCTACATACACCTTAATCCTGTCGAAGCTGAGATGGTGGATTCCCCCGACCAATATCAGTGGAGCAGTTGGCATGAATATTCGGGTAGTATAATGGTCGGAGGCTTGTGTTGTCACTCGCTTCCGTTTTCGCGCATGACATGGGAGAATGTTTGCGAAATGGTTCTGAAAGTCAGCCAAACTCAGGGCGGCAAGTCTCGTATTGAGCATCGGCGGCTCACTGATTCCGAGGCTATTGATATTATTTCCCGTTTTTCTGGAGGAGAGCCCGTTAAGCAAATGCGGGGAGAGCGCCGCGAAAAGGTTGTTGTTGCCGCTATCAATGCTGGGGTGGGGATGCGGCAGATGTCAAGGCTTACCAAAATCGATTATAAAAACATAGCTGTAATTATCAGAAAAAACGGCAAATAAATGGCATAAACACCATCATTAGAACCGTCCCTTTGATGGTGCGAAGGCTTGCAAACTTACAGGCGCCAAGCTTGTGTTTATGTCGAGTGACCAGGTTTACAACGGTACTCCGATGCTTGGACTGCTGAAGGAAGAAGATGTGCTTCAGCCTGTCAATGTCTATGGTCGGCATAAGTTGGAGTGTGAGCAAAGGACGCTAAGGAATTTGCCGGAGTCTGTGGGGCTTAGGCTTACATGGATGTACGATTTGCCTGAAAGCACCATGAAGTTGAACTCCAATATCCTTGTCAACCTAAAGAATGCGTTTGCCGAGGGCAATCCCATCAAGGTGGCTACCCATGAATATCGTGGCGTGTCGAATGTGTGGGAGGTGGTTAAGAATGTTGAGAAAGCCATTTCTCTGCCTGGTGGTGTCTACAACTTTGGCTGCGGCAACATGCTGAACAGTTACCAACTATTTTTGAGCGCTGCTGAACTGCTGGGGATGGAAGGGGCGTCGGAGTGGATTCTGCCTGATGAAGAAAGGTTCTGCGATGAGCCGAGAAACCTGACGATGGATTGCTCGCTCATCAAAGCGTACGGAATTCAATTCAATGATAGTGTGAAAGGAATAGAGGAATCCATTAAATTCCCCTTCCGAACAGAATGAGCTAATCCATCGCAAGATAACTTGTGTGACGCCTCTACATGCTGAGAATGATGGCGATGAGGGCTGTGACGTCGGACACGTTCACGATGCCGTTGCCATCGACGTCGGCACGTTCCACAGGCCAGGTCTCATTGCCCAAGATGTGGTTGACAAGGGCGGTCACGTCGCTGGTGTTTACATCGCCGTCGCCATTCACATCGCCTTTGATTACGGGGCTGTAGCCTTGGATATTGAAATATGGAATGCCCTCACAGCCGCCAGGGAATTGGAGATAAGCGGTGCTTGCGTATAGCAAGTTCTTGCGTTCGTCGACTTGGTCAATAAGTTCAAATCGGCTGTGGTCCATATTGTAGATGTAGGTGGCAGGAGCAGGCTTCAACCAGCATAATTCGTCATTGCCCACGAGGAAATTGTTGGTGGGTGGAGTTTCCGTCGACGGAATGATGCTGAAAAGTGCAAAATCGTAGTCCTCTGGTACTTGCACAAGGAAAGGTGTTCCCGCTGGCACTAATGATGAAATTGGATAGAGAGTCACTTCTTTTGTGTCGGCACTAAATCCGTTCACGATATATGCTTTGGTTCTATTTGGCAACTGCACATCAACGTTGAAATATACGGGTGAAAATCCCAATTGGTCGACAACAGCCAGAGGCTTGATGCTATTGCGCTGGCTTTCGGTCCACGATGTCGACAGTGTTTTGCGAGCCCAATTGAAATGGCGGTTGATGATATACACGTTGTAGATGCCGCTGTCGTGGAAGAAACAGTTTTTGATAGTGGGGTCGCCAAGGATGTAGATATCTTTGAATGTACAACCCACAAATGCATCTGTGCCCACATAGAGGCCTTTGCCCACATTTCCCAAAGTTTGGGAGTTGATGAGTCCGTTGCCCATAAAGGCTTCGTCGCCTATGGTCGTGAGCGACTTAGGCAGATAGCCGCTCTTCAGGTTGGAAGTGCCTTTGAAAGCCTGGTTGCCTACAGATGTCAGTGTGTTGGGGAATTCGAATTTTTTGAATTGGCTGCATCCGTTGAACACGCTTTTACCAATTGTTTGCAGAGCCGATGCGTTGTGAAATGCTTTAATCCCAGAGTTTTCAAAAGCGCCGTCAGCAATCGCCTGCAGGTGGTTGTTGATAACTGCTGCAACCGAAATCAAGGCTCCGGTTTCGGCAAATGCGTAAGTGCTAATGAGGTTCACATTTATAGGGATAACCGCTGTTTTGAGTTGGTTGCATTGGTAGAATGCGCGATAGTCGATGCGTGTGAGTCCTGTGAAATACTGTAGTTCGTCAAATTTTGTAATCTTCGTTCCGCTGAATTCGGAACCGATTGCAGTCACCGCGGCTGCTTCATCGCGGCTCAGTTCGCCATCCTTGTTCTTGTCCCACTTGGCCACACACTTCGCCTTCACATCGTCGTCGTCGAAAACGATGGGGTCGGTGCCTTTCGACGGGCCGATTTTTATCGTGTTGACGGTGGTGTAGTTGTCGGAGCGATATACGATTCGTCCACCGAGGTGTCGGATGGTGGTGGGGTCGGGGTCTGTGATGCGGGTGCCTTCGTATATGATTTGGTACACGTTGGAAATGGCTGGCTCTCCGTAGAATTCTCCTCGCACGTTGGTCAGTGTCATCGTTGAAAATTCTGTGCTTGTTTGGTCGCCATATGCGCAGGCACTCCCCGACGATAAGTTCAGCGTCACGTTGCTGACCCAAAGATGAGTGAAGCTGATCGACAATTTGCTGGTGATGATTTCGAAGGAGTCGCTTTGGTTGTTTGTGCCTTTAATGGTGACCTTTTTAGCACTGATGCCCCATCCGCTGGGGCATGACATAGAGCAAGCGCCTTTAATCACGATGTTGATGTTTTCGCCAGAAATAACTGTGCTCGATTCGTTGAAGGTGACTTTGGCATTATCGAAAGTTAGGGTTTTGGTATTTTCGTCCCAACTCACAGTTCCTTCGGTGATGCAACTGCTTTTGATTGCTCCATTTTCCAACAATTGCTGGTCGCAAAATTTGGCTGCATTCATGTTGATTGCCATCGCAATGGATAGGCAAATCATCGAAAATCGGATTACGCTTTTCATATATGCCATATTCTATTTCTAAAAGTTCATAAATAGTTTTGTGCTACACTGTTTTCTGACACGATTATTTCTTGGTGGCAGAAATCCAGTCGGGGCAGAGGCTTTCAATGATGTCGTAAGCCTTGTTGATGATGCCCATGCGGTCGATGTTGGGGCGTGTGCTGAACATCAGCAGAATGGTGTCGGTCATCGGGATTTTGCCGGCATAGATGGTGAAGCCGCCATTGTCGCCAGTGTGATAGATGATGTCGTGGCGGCCAGGGGTCTTTTGGATGAAGAATCCGTAGCCATAACTGGTGTTAGGCTGATAGGCATATTCTGCATCGGCAGGAATCTGCACCTTTGGAGTGTAGGCTTTGGTGCGGCTCAATGGCTTCATTACCACGTTGAATCGGAGGGCGCTTTCCCATTTAATGAATTCGTTGATGGAGGTGTAGATGCCGCCGTCGGCTTTAGTGGCAAAGAATGATTCTTCACCGTAGTCGTATTCTCTCCACAAGCCATTTGCGTCGTCCCAGCCATAGCCGTGTGCCGCATTTTCCATCACGCGTCCGTCTTCAAAATATTGCGTGTGCTTCATGCCGGCAGGCTCGAAGATGTTCTTCTTCATATATTGCTCGAAAGGCATGCCCGACACCTTTTCCACTATTTGGTAGCAGAGCTGGAAGGTGGGGTTGATGTATTCGTAGTGGCCGTCGCCAGGGGTGAAGTTTGGGTGGTCGAGCGTTTTCATATATTCCACGCTGTTCACATCGGTGGCAGTGAGCACGAAATCACGGTCGGTGCGAGGACGTGCATCAGGAATACCCGAAGTGTGGCTCAAGATGTGGTGGAGAGTGATATCGTTAAAGAAAGGAGCCTTAAACTCTGGGAAATATTTGCTCAGCGGGTCGTTGAGCGAGAGTTTGCCTTGCTCTGCGAGTTGGAGCAACGCCACTGCCGAGAACTGCTTCGACACGGAGGCGATGCAGAAGTTGGTGTTGGGCGTTACGGGTGCTTTCGTGTCCTTGTCGGCCCATCCGAAGCACTGTTCGTACACCTTTTTGCCGTCCTTCACCAGCACTACGGCAGCGCCGGGCTCGTCGGCATGGAAAACCGACGAAAAAAGTGCACCGAGTTGGTCGTTCAATTCCTTTTTCATATTTTTTGCTTGTGCTGCTCCAGCCGTCATCAAGGCGCAAACGAGAGCGATAATACTTGTTTTCTTCATCATTTTTCTGTTGTTTATAGTAATGCTAATAGAGCCTCCACCTGTTCGTCGGTAGTGGCCCAGGATGTGCAGAAACGCACAAGGCTATGGCCGTCGTCGGCAGGGGAGATGTAGCTATAGTTCACGTGTTGTTGTAGGCGCTCGAGTGTAGCATTGTCTACGACATAGAATTGCTGGTTGGTGGGAGAATCCACGAAAGCCTTATATCCTTTATTCTCAAGCGCTTGCTTGATGCGCATAGCCTGCGATACGGCATTGCGTGAAATGCGCAGATAAAGGTCGTCGGTAAATAGCGTGTCGAATTGCACTCCGAGCAGCCAGCCCTTTGCCACCATGGCACCGCGGTGCTTAATCAGCCCACGCGTGAAGGTGATGTCGGGATTGGTAATGACCACCGCCTCGCCAAAGAGCGCGCCCACCTTCGTTCCGCCGATGTAGAACGCGTCGGCAAGGCGAGCAATGTCGGGCAGCGAAACATCAGTGTCAGCCGCCAGGCCGTAGCCCATGCGAGCGCCGTCGATGTAGAGATACAGACCGTAGGTGTCGCAGATGGCGCGGAGTTGCTCCAGTTCGGCGAGCGAATAGATGGTGCCCAGCTCGGTAGGGGTGGATATGTAGATGGCGCGAGGCATCACATAGTGCTCAATGCCCACCTCCGAAGTTTCTTTGTAGAACGCCACGAGGTATTGTTCAAGAGCCGGGATGTTGATTTTTCCGTCCACTTCATCCACTGCAATCACTTTATGACCGCACGATTCAATTGCACCCGATTCGTGCACATTGATATGTCCAGTGTTGGCGGCAATCACACCGTCGTTGAATCGGCACATGGCATCAATCACCAGCATGTTGGTCTGCGTGCCACCCACGAGGAAGTGAACTTCAGCATCAGGGGCTTGACAAGCCTCACGAATCTTCTTGCGAGCACTTTCGCAGTAAGGGTCGAGGCCGTATCCCACATTTTTGTCGAAGTTGATATCGTGGAGGCGCTTCAGAATGAGCGGATGAGCGCCTTCCATATAGTCGCTGTTGAAATAGAGCATAATGGGTTGATTTTGTAGTGCAAAGATACCAAACTCCCGCCAAATCCCCAAATCCCACCATTGGTAAGTGTCGCAAATTCTTTCGCAAGCAACGTGTTCAACAAAAAACAATTCTTTTTCAATAAGTTCTCCTCGTGGGGGAGTGTTAGTTGCCGAGGATGTAGGTGATGAGGGCGGTGACGTCGCTCACATCGATGGTGGAGTTGGCGTCGATGTCGCATCGTTCGTCGTCGTATTCGGCTTCACCCAAGATTTTGCTGATAAGTGCTGTCACGTCGCTCACATCCACTTGGCCATCGGCGTTCACATCGCCAAACAAAGGCACTGGTGCCACGAGCAAATCGCTCCATCCTGGCGCAGCGCAATAGGCTTTACGCAAGTTTTCGGGGATGTTGATGTTGAGTGTGCCATCGCCTTCGTTCACAGGTTTTTCTGCATTGGTGATGAATGTGCCGTGCTGCACAGCAGTGGCAGTCTTGCTACCGCCGAGGCCTGCGAATGTGCCATCGTAGCCGCCGAGCAGCGCTTTTTTCTTGAGCTCGATGGCTGTAGGCACCACGGTGCGAGCGCAAGTGAACGAGCCATTTTTCATTCCGGGAGTGTCGTAGAACACCTTTTCGCCAAGCGCCAGCGCATCAGTGCCGAGAATGTCGACACTGCTAAGGTTCTTGCAGTCGCGAAGTGCTTCGTCGCCGATGTAAGCCACGCGAGCAGGGAATTTAATGCTGCTGATGGCTGTGCCCATAAAGGCGCAATTGCCGATGTGGCGTGTGGCATTCGTGCCTTCGAAATTCACATTGGCGAGCGCCGCGCAGCCCTGGAAGGCACTTTGTGCAATACTGTCGACCTCTTGCGGCAGATTCACCTCGGTGAGTGCGCTGTAGGCAAAAGCCTTTTCGCAAATGCTATTGATGCCAGTTTTGCCCTTAGAGAGGAAAGATGTGCTCTTTTCGAATGTGACGTTCGTGAGTGATTTGGTGTTGTAGAACGCCTTCGCTCCAATACCTTTCACAGGCGAAAGCATATTGTAGGGAATCGACACGCTCTTGAGCGATGTGGCGTGGGCGAATGCATAGTCGCCGATGCCCAAAAATGCGTCGGCATTGTCTTCGGTGATGTATTTAATCACCTGCTCAGCCACCGCATTGTCGGTGATAAATCCCTTCAGCAGCGAGCCGAGCGTCTGTATGGTGCTTTTGCTAAACCCCAACATGGAAGATGGGAGTTTCACCTCTTCAAGTGCGCTCATGCCGTTTTTCAGTCGTTCACTGGCAGTGGGTGCAATGTCGGTGTCGATGTCCACCCCTCGCCAAAACACCTTAGGAGGCATCACATAAATGGGGATGTTGAGATTGGTGGTGTCGCCACCCGAAGCCACCACGGCGAAGTGGGCATTGAAGGTGGCCGACGAAAGGTCGAGTTTCTTCAGAGTGCCACGCATTTTGCTCCAGATGTACGACGCGTCGTCGCCATTGTCGCCCGAAATGAGGTCGATAATGTTTTTTATAGTGCCTTTAGTGAAGTCGACATTAAACGCCACCAAGTTGCCGCCCACCTTGAGCGACTCAATGTCGGCGGTGCCGAATGTGGTTCCGTTTGCCGAGTTGTATTGCGACAGTGCCGTGTCGACCAGCGCCTGAAGTCCGTTGGCAGCGTTGGAAGTGACTACTACGTTGAGTTTCCCGTTTTCGTTTTCCGAGATTGTAGCTTTCTGCGCCCAGCAGAAAGTTGAGGCAATTGCCATAAAAGCAATTGCGAGTGATAATTTCAAATTCATTTTAGTGACTTGTGTTTTTTTTTTCGACTGCAAAGTTACACATTTTTTCGCATACACAACCAAATTAAATCTTTTGATACAGAATGTCCACCTTTTCTTTGTTAACAAACAGGGAGAGTAAAATGCTATTTGTTATTTACCTTTGCACCAATATGCATTTTATAAATACCAAAACATTGGTGTCCCGTTAAAATCGGGACGGAGTTAAATTTAATCAAATAGTCCCTCAAAGAG
>JAKSMA010000112.1 GCA_024400895.1 Muribaculaceae bacterium
ACAATGTCCGCATCAGCATGACGGAAACCGGAGACCCAAAAGACAATGCACAGGCAGAGCGAATCAACAACACAATGAAGAATGAGCTGCTGAAGGGCAGGGTATTCCACTCACTTCATGAGGTCATCGTTGCGGTGTCTGGCGCTACAGACTTCTACAACAATCGAAGACCCCACATGAGTATAAATATGATGACGCCGGTGCAGGCAGCATCGCTCAGCGGAGAGCTTGAGAAAAAATGGTACAGCTATAGGGAAAATACCATAAAGGAAAACTTGGATATCCCTAATAGTAGTTTACCTTTGCACAACTGTCCGGGGCATCCTTCCGGCCTACGGCCTACAGTCAACCCCGGACAGGGATAATACATGATAGTAAACAAATCTCAGGAATAACAACCTGAAGTAAACCAATAACAGTTATAACGTAAAACCAGAGTCAACTTATTATAGAGATAAGGTCAAATCAAGTCAACCTAAATTAGGAAAACTCATAGTTCCCCGAAACACCTGAAACACCTGAAACACCCGAAACACCCAATGTGGAACATTCAATATGTCAAATAACTCTGGTGCGAAGATAGTGGTTTCGAAAGGCGATAACAATGCCAAAAAGGTGCTAAAAGATGAGGGCTTTGTGGATTCGGGCTCTTCCTGTTGTTCCGACATTCCCGGGTGCGAAACTTGGCATTTCTAAAACCTAATATTTGGTTAAAAAATCGTTTTTTTTAATCTTTATATGCGGTTTTGGGCTCTATTTGCCAAATTATTAGTATCTTTGCAATTAGTATGGAAGACTGCGTCGGTCCATACTATTGCAAAATTAATTATCATCATAAAGAAAATTATGCAGAAACAATATATTACGAGATTGTTTTTGGGTTTGATGGTTTTGCTTCTCGTTTCTTCTTGCATGAAAGACGAACCGCTGAATGCAGAATGCGATTTGGAACAAGTGATTCTTCACACACCTCATGCCGACGAGGTGTTCTTCAATCGCACCGATTCATCGAAAACCCTCCTATATACCGACCATGAAGCGGTATTCAATGTGCGCAAAAATGCCCCGCTCGATGGCATTGTGCTCAAATTTAAAATCACTGAAGGCGCTACAATTGAACGCCTTACCGAAGGCACCGGTTTCCAGGCCGATGTGCCAGTGAGTTATCGTGTCACTTCGCAAGACGGGCAGTGGCATCGCGACTATAAGATTACCATTTCTCCTGAGCCAACCCATATCATCAGCAGCGAGTTGAAGTATGATTTCGAGAATTTTGAGTTGGATCCAATCCTTGGGAAATACTACATCTGGCACAATGAAAAGCTTGATGGCACATTTGGCAACGACTGGGCTACCGGTAACCCAGGCTTCAGATTGAGTATGCCATCCACTTCAGCCGACAAGTATCCAACTGCGCCTATCGACGGCTTCGACGGCAAGGCGTTGAAACTCACCACATGCGACACTGGTCCGTTTGGCGTGATGGCGAAGAAACGCTTGGCTGCGGGCAACTTCTTCTTGGGCGAATTTGATGTGTCGCAGGCATTGAGCGATGCAATGGCGGCTACTCGTTTCGGTATTCCGTTCAATCTTGAACCTGTGAAACTTTCGGGCTACTATCAATACCAGCCTGGACCTAAATTCCAGGACAAAGATGGCAAGGAGGTGGCTGGCCGTGTGGATGAAGGCTCTATCTATGCAGTGCTTTATCGCAACCACGATGCTCAAGGCAATGCGGTGCGCTTGCAAGGCGACAATGTGCTCACCAGCCCTCTCATCGTGGCTATCGCTAAGGTGAAATCGCTGCCCCCAACCAATGAATGGACGCCATTTGAAGTGGCTTTCGTCTATAAATCAGAAATCGACAAGACACTGCTTGCCAATATGGGCTATAACATAGCAGTGGTGTTCTCGAGCAGTGTGGATGGTGCCACATTTGAGGGTGCCATTGGTAGCACGCTCCTTGTGGATAAAGTTCGTTTAACTTGCCAAACTGAAGAATAATGAAAAGATCGATTATAATTGCTATTGTGGCTTTGATGGCTGCTACTGTGGTCCAAGCGCAGAACATCTTTCACAAAGGCATTCTTGCCGATGTGGAGTATGGTGCGCGCGTGGGTTATAATATTGGTGGCTCTGCTCCACTCAATATGCCAGCCAGCATTCGCAAACTGAATAAATTCCCGCTTACACCAAACATCGCATTCGGATTGAATGCCGAAAAGCCATTGACCAACGACTTTGGCTTGATGGTAGGCCTGCGTTTTGAAAACAAGGGTATGTCGACCGACTGCACAGTGAAAAACTACAAGATGGAGATGGTGAAAGGTGGCGAAAAGCTTGGCGGTGTGTTCACCGGTAAAGTGGTGACAAAAGCTACTGAATGGATGTTCACCCTTCCGATTCAAGCCACTTACCACTATAAGAAAGTGACTTTTAAGGCTGGCCCGTATGTGTCGTATCTCACTGGCCGTGAATTCTATGGCTGGGCCTACGATGGCTATCTTCGTGTCGACGACCCAACTGGGGCGAAGGTGATGCTTGGCACCTCTGCCGATGAGCGAGGCGAGTACGACTTCTCCTCCGATATGCGTCGCTGGCATGTGGGCGTAGACGTGGGCGTGGACTGGGCGTTCAGCAAGCGCTTTGGCGCATATGCCGACGTTACTTGTGGCTTCCACGGCATCCACAAGAGCGATTTTAAGACCATTGAGCAAACGCTTGTTCCAATTTATGGAACAATAGGTGTGACCTATGCTTTTCATTAAATCACGGATTGATATTAAACACGCTAATTAATAAAATAAAAAAAGAAAAAAATGAGAAAGTTATCTACAATGTTTTGTGCAGTGCTCATGAGCCTCTCAGCTATGGCTACCGACTATAGCGGCACACTCACCGTTACGGTTAACGGCGAACATGGCGCTCAACCTGCAACTATCTCTGTTGTTGAAAACGCTGGTAAGTATAATTTGAGCGTTAACAATTTTATGCTCGTTTCGGGCGAAACCACTTTGCCTGTGGGCAATATTGTGGTTGAAAATGTGACAGGCGCAGTGAATGCAGGCCTCACCACACTCTATGTTGATAAAAACATCCAAATTCAGCCTGGTAACACCGATGGTGTTGCTGCAGAAGAGTGGGTTGGTCCAGCGCTGGGCAATGTGCCTGTGAAGATGACATCACGCTTTAATGACGGTGGCTTCCTCGCCGTAGATATCGATATTGATATGCAAGCAGTGCTTGGGAAAACCATCAAGGTGCAGTTTGAAAATGTAGGCGACCACTTCCAAATGCCAAACAGCAACTTTGAAACATGGTCGACACAAAACAAAGCTCCAAAGTATTGGCATGGTTTTGAAAGTGTGAAGGGCGGTTTGGCTGCATCTGCAAAAAGTTCCGATAAACTTCAGTCGTCAAGCTGGGTACGTCCAGGCTCTACCGGCAGCAAAAGCGCTGTGATGACAAGTAATTCTGTTTTTGGCATTATTGCTAATGGTACGATGACCAACGGCATTCTGAATGCTGGTAATATGAGTGCCGCTAATGCTGCAAACCATAGCGAAACTGACTTGTCGAGCGATGCAAAAGACGTCAATGGCGACCCATTTGCAACTCCTATCTATGCAAAGCCAGATGCTGTGAAGTTTTGGGCGAAGTTTAGCCAGGCAAAAACAGTTGCTGATTTCCCTTACGCCACTTTCAATGCAGTGCTTACCGATGGCACTTACTATCAAGACCCAGAAGACAAGGCATACTCCAACAAAGTGGCTGTAGCGTCAAACGTTCCTGAAAAGATGGGCGTTGGCGATTGGCGAGAAGTGGTTCGTTCATTCGACTATGCTTCTTATGCAAGCAACAATGTAGAGGCGAAAGCCATCTTGATGACCTTCTCTACCAATGCCACACCTGGTAAGGGTAGTGTTGAGACTACAGGTAGTTTCTTTAATCAAAAAGTGGTTGCTACCGACTCTTTGTTTATCGACGATTTGGAACTTGTGTACCTTGCTGGCATCAAGTCGATTGCCTTCAAAGGCAACGCGCTTGATTTGGCCACCATCCAAAACACTGGCATCCAACTCGTGGAAGGTGAAAGTGCTGCCGCAAGCGATTTCGTGGTTGAAAAAGAAGGCGTGGATTCAAAGGTGACTACACTTGTGGAAGCTGCTGCTGAAGGCTATGTGGCTGTAATCACTGTGGTTTCTGCCGACTTGAAGACTTCCGAAACTTATGTAATCAACCTTAAGAGCCCTGTCGCTCCAGTGCTGAAGGGTGATGTTGACCATAATGGCGTAGTCGATGTGACCGACGTGACCGTGCTGATTAATATGATTCTCAACTCAGAAGCAGAAGCGTCGAGCGTTGCCGACGTTGACGGAAACGGCGTAGTTGATGTGACCGACGTTACAACTCTTATCAGCCTTATTTTAGGATAAAATTTTAATAGAAAAATATATGAAAAAGATTTTTGCATTTTTTGTTGCCACTGCTTGCGCATTTGCATCATGGGCAACTGACTACCAAGGTGAGCTTACCGTTACCGTAGATGGCGATGCCGCTTCTATGGGCACCAACATCACTGTGGACAAGACTGCTGATGGCTACGATTTGAGCATCAAGAATTTTAAGCTCTCTGCTGGCGATGTATCGCTTCCTGTTGGTAATATAGAACTGAAGGGATGTCAAGGCACTGACGCCTATGGTATCACCACCATCAAGTTCAACGACAATGTGCTTATCGTCCCTGGCGACGATCCAACCGTGGCTCCTGAAGAATGGATGGGCCCCATGCTCGGTCCTGTGCCCATCGTGATGACCACTAAACTCAACGACCAAGTGCTTAGCGTGAACATTGACATCGATTTGCAACTTCTCCAACAAGTCATCAACGTTGGATTCGTTGGCAACGCACCTGCACAGCCTTCTGCCGATATCAATGGCGATGGCGTGGTGAATGTGTCTGACGTGTCGGCTCTTATCAACATTATTCTTGAGTAAGAAGAAATTCTTTGATTAGGTCTTTTTGACTCCGAAAATGGGTCATAACTATACAACATCTCTGCTGAAAGTGGGAAATCATCCAACTTTCAGCAGTTTTTTTATGGGATGCTTTGTTTTTTTTGATGCAAGCGAGTGTAGTTGGTGCTTTTTTTTGTAATTTTGCACATAACTATATACATTGATGAGGTAATCACACTTTTCGGGTGTTTGCCGAAAGTGATGAGTAACCTGAATTCAAGATGTTTAGAGAAATATCGGATGCTATAAAATATGGATACAATTATCAATAAAATACTCGGCTTGAAGTGGCTGTCAACTTTTAAGGTGAAAACTGCGCCTCGATGGCTGGTCTTGTTCGTTGACCTGATGGTCGTTTCGTTCAGCTCTTTTTTGTTGGCTATGAGCGACGCTTTTGCGTCAGGACCAAGTGCCGCCCCCTTGTATTTGCTCCGCAACTGGGGTATAGTTCTCGCAGTTTATTTTTTAATGATTATTGTCACCAGAAGTTACACTTCCATTATCCGCCTGTCGGTGATTGAAGACCTTTACCGCGAGTTTGTTGTTGTGATGATGAGCACCGTGGTGCTGATTATTGTCAATGCTGCAGTTTTCGCTTCGACTCAAGTGGAATTGATGCGCTTTTGGAGCATCGTCATCATCGGGGCCATTGCATTCTCCTTCCTTGTTATTGAGCGTCTGGTTATTAAAAATCTTTATACACGCATCACTCAGTACGATTCTAATCGCAAGCGTGTGTTGGTGCTCGGCACCTCGCTCGACTCACTGATTCTTGCCAATGCGCTGAAAAGTGAAATGGGCGGTAAATACACTCCTGTGGGCCTTCTTGGAGAAAAGAATGCTCATTCAGCCGATGAAGTCAGTGGCTTCAAGGTGTTTCCTTACGATGAAGAAACATTGGTTAATACTTTCGTGGAGAATGGCATTCATGCCTTGATTTTCAGCCACGACAAGATTAAGGTGGTGAGCCGTGAATATGCAGATTTCTTTATTCAAAACAATCTTCGAATCCTTTCCATCAACCGCGTAGAGGAATTTGAAGGCGACGAAACCAATAAGGATACCGACCGCAACATCTCCACCTATGTGAAGGAAGTGCAAATTGAAGACCTTTTAGGCCGTGAGCCTATTGTGCTCAACAACACCCTCGTTCGTTCCAATATCCGTGGCTCTGTGGTGCTTATCACAGGCGCCTGTGGTTCGATTGGTAGTGAAATTGTTCGTCAGGTGGCATCATATAAGGCCAAGCAGATTATTCTCGTCGACCAGGCCGAAACCCCTATGCACGACCTCTCCATCGAGATGAAGTCGAGTTTCCCTGATGCCGACATCGTGCTCTATATGGGCGACGTTCAGAACCGTGCCCGTATGGAGAAGGCGTTTGCCACCTATCGCCCACGATTCGTGTTCCACGCTGCAGCCTATAAGCATGTGCCTATGATGGAAATCAACCCTTCGGAAGCCGTGCTTACCAATGTGATGGGTACGAAAAACATCGCCGACTTGGCACTGAAGTATGATGTCTACAAGTTTGTGATGATTTCTACCGACAAGGCTGTGAATCCAACCAATGTGATGGGGTGCACCAAGCGTTTGGCTGAAGTCTACACTCAATCGCTCTTCTTTGATGCCAAGCAGCAAGGAAAGAGCACCCAGTTCATCACCACTCGCTTCGGCAATGTGCTCGGCAGCAATGGTTCTGTGATACCCTTGTTCCATAAGCAGATTGCTGCAGGTGGTCCGGTGACCATCACCCATCGCGACATTATTCGCTACTTCATGACCATACCAGAAGCATGTAGCCTCGTGCTTGAGGCGGGCTGTATGGGCAAAGGTGGCGAAATCTATATTTTTGATATGGGTCAGCCAGTGAAAATCTACGATTTGGCTATCCGTATGATTTCACTTGCAGGTCTTCGCCCAGATGTGGATATAAAAATCACCGAAGTGGGTCTCCGTCCGGGTGAAAAACTCTACGAGGAATTGCTCAACGATAAGGAAAAGACACTCGACACCACAGAAAATGAGAAAATCATGGTGGCAAAAGTGCGTACTTACGACTTCAATACGGTGTGCGACAATATCGCCAATATCATCACTTTTGCCGACCAAGGCAATGTGCATGATATGATTAAGAGCATGAAGACTTTCATCCCAGAGTATCATAGCAACATGTCGGAATTCGAGGATATCGATAAGGAAATCCAAGAAGAGCAGAGCAAGGCTGCAAACACACCCGACGCAGAAGTTTATTATTCATAACAAATCATTTACATAGCACACACCCATGTGGATAGTATTGGCTATAGTTTCTTCTATTAGCCTTGGCTTTTATGATATTGTGAAAAAGCTGGCTCTTGAGGGCAACAACGTGTTTCACGTGTTGTTTCTCAACACCTTCTTTTGCACTTTGTTCATGTCGCCAGTGCTGGTCTACACATTGGGGGATATGCAGGGTAATTTCGTTCATCCACTTAGTCACCTTTATCTTTTCATTAAGGCGGTAATCGTAACGGCATCGTGGCTTTTGGGCTACTTCGCCATCAAGAATTTGCCACTCACTATACAATCGTCAATCAATGCTGTACGCCCGATATTAGTGCTTGTGGGTGCACTCATCATCTTTGGTGAATGCCCCGGACCGCTACAGTGGGTGGGTATTGTGCTTGGTTTCGTGTCGCTTGTGTGGGTTGGCTTCATCGGTCATAAAGAGGGCTTTTCTTTGAAAAGCAACAAGTGGCTGTGGGCTGGACTTGCAAGCGTACTTCTGTGGGCTGCGAGTGGGCTCTACGACAAGTTTCTGATGCT
>JAKSMA010000113.1 GCA_024400895.1 Muribaculaceae bacterium
ACTGGGTTGTGGTCATGGCTGTGTCGATTTGGTTTTTTGGGCGCGAAGATAAGGGTTTCGCGTGGGGAAAGCAATGGCAAAAGGGGAATTTGTGGATTACCCGCCGGAAAACCGGCGGGAACGGGGGATTTTTTGGTGTGGGATTTTTTGGAGGGGGGAGGGGATGGGATGTCAGTTTTTTTTACTAACTTTGTTTTTTCAGGGGCTTCTGTCCTGGATTATTGAATAACTACACGATTATGAAGATGAATTGGAACCAACTGATATGCGATAAGCGATTGGGCTTGGAGCATTATCACGATAATAAGGGTGGGGTGAGAAGCGATTTCCAACGCGACTTCGACCGCCTGGTATTTTCGTCGCCTTTTCGCCGATTGCAGAACAAAACACAGGTGTTTCCGCTGCCAGGGAGCATTTTTGTGCACAACCGCTTGACCCACTCGCTTGAGGTGTCGTGCGTGGGTAAATCGCTTGCTGGCGAGGTGTTGCTATTGCTTGGCGACAAGTACGCCGCTGAACCTTGGGCAGCACGAATGGACGCCATCCCGGAAATTGTGGCTGCTGCTTGTTTGGCCCACGATTTGGGCAATCCGCCGTTTGGCCATTCGGGCGAGAAGACCATAGGGGCGTATTTCAGTGAGGGGAAAGGCCAGCAACTGAAGTCTCACTTCAATGAACAACAGTGGAACGACCTTGTTCACTTCGAGGGTAACGCCAATAGCTTCCGCTCGCTCGTGCATCAGTTCAATGGTCGGCGTGTGGGTGGTTTTGCAATGACCTACAGCACATTGGCTTCTATCGTGAAATATCCCTATGCTTCGCTCTATGCCGGAGCGAAGGGGAAATTCGGATTTTTCTCAACCGAGCAGGCCAATTTCGAACAGATTGCCGATGAACTTGGCTTGATAAAGTTGGGCGACGGCCGCTACTGTCGCCACCCACTGGTGTATTTGGTTGAGGCTGCCGATGATATCTGCTATCAAGTGATGGATATTGAAGACGGGCATAAGTTGAAAATAATCAGCACCGAAGAAACCATCAATCTGCTGCTGGCATATTTCACTCCAGAGAAACAAGACCATATGCGTGAGGTGATGTCGAAGGTGGATGACCCGAACGAAAAAATCGCCTATCTCCGCTCGAGCGTGGTGGGATTGCTCGTGCAGGAATGTGCCAAGGCATTCGTTGAAGGCGAAGAACAGATTCTTGAGGGTAAGTATGATGGTTGCCTTATCGACCACATTTCGCCATTGGCTGCTGAGGGCTATAGCCGATGCAGCAAGTTGGCCAAAAAGAAACTCTACTGTGCTGGCTATGTGACCGACGTAGACCTTGCCGGTAACCGCATCATCAACCTTCTGCTCGACAAACTGATTGACGCGGTGATGCATCCAGAGCGCAACTATTCACAACTTTTGCTTAACAAATTCCCAGAACAATATGATGTGAACGCTGGCACTTTGTTTGAAAAAATTCAGGCGGTCCTCGACCATATCAGCGCCATGACCGACGTGTATGCGCTGAATCTTTATCGCCAACTCTGTGGCATATCATTGCCTACTGTATAAAAAACTTTGCTAATTAACGATGAGACAGATTATTACACACCTAACCGACAACGATGCCTATACCTTCAGTTGTCTGTATTATATTCTTCAAAAGTATCCACGCGCAGAGGTGGAATACACCTTTTTTGACCGCAATCACACCCAATATCCCGAAGGGTTTGCCGAGCTTCTTCAAGAGCAAGTGAACTATATGCCAAATGTGCACATCACCGACGAGGAAATTGACTTCATGACTCGCAAGATGTATTATCTGCCACTTTGGTTCTTCACTTTGCTTCGCGGCTATCGTTTCAATCCCGCGGAAGTGACTATCAGCCAGGATGAAAACCGTGAGCTCCACATCACAGTGAAGGGCAAATGGTTTTCTACCATCATGTGGGAAATGGTGTTGCTTTCGTGCATCAGCGAACTTACCCACATTCTCAATGGCGACGTGGACAAATACGATGCCGCTCTTGAAGAGGAACGCAGCCGGGAAAAGGCGCGCAAGGCTTTGCGTGGAGGATTGACCATCAGCGACTTCGGTCAGCGCCGCCGCTTTTCGAAGGCTCACCAAGATATGGTGGTGCGCACTTTCAAGGAAGAATACCTCAAAGGTGGCTATACCGATGAAAATGGCGAATTCCAGAAGTGGGAGGGTACATTCACCGGCACCAGCAATGTGTATTTGGCCATGAAGTACGACCTCATTCCAATTGGCACGATGAGTCACCAGTTGGTATCGTTTGAAGAAAATGTGACAGGCGTGTTTGAATGCAACTTCAATGTGATGCGCAAGTTTAGCGACGTGTATGATGGCGACAACGGCATCTACCTCTACGACTGCTTTGGCGACAAAGTGTTCTTTAGCAACCTCTCAAAGCGTATGGCGATGATGTATAAAGGACTCCGCGTTGATAGCGGTAAAGAAGAAGAGCAACTTGAGAAAATCATTGAAAAATACAAATCGCTGGGCATTGACCCTGCCACCAAGCAGGTGGTGTATAGCAACGGACTGAACCTCGACCGCGCCATCGAGCTGCATCGCTACACAGCAGGCCGCATGATGGACAGCTATGGCATCGGCACCTATCTCACATGTGATGTGACCGGCTGCAAGCCATCAAACATTGTGATAAAACTCACCCGCAGCCGCAT
This sequence comes from Muribaculaceae bacterium, assembly GCA_024400895.1. GTDB lineage: Bacteria > Bacteroidota > Bacteroidia > Bacteroidales > Muribaculaceae > Sodaliphilus. Next base: position 2,706 of record JAKSMA010000113.1, read on the forward strand.
CACCGAGCTTCGTGAATGGCACGACTGCATCAAACTTTCGTGCGACAAGGGCAAGACTCTCGGCAATAGCGAAAAGTGCCAATACATCCTCAAACTCTTAGGCGAATAAATCCGCCTCCAAGAAAATACATTTGATAGAAACAAAAAAAATGGGAACCGATAATTTTTTCGATTCCCATTTATATTTCGTGAATTTATTTCAGTTTGGTGATTAGTCGCGGCGAGGGCCACGGTAGTCTTATTTCAGTCGTTTTTCAACCATCATTTCTTGCCACACCTCCTCTGCCAAATATTTGTCGCTGCGGCAATGGAGGTCGGCCACACCTTCCTCGATGAGGGTTGATGTTTCGGAATTGTAGAATATTTCCATCGCATCTTCCAACGAAATTCCATGCAATTCGCTAATGGCAGCGATGATGCGGGAGAACTTGTTCTCTATTATGGCGCAAAACGCTTCGTCGTGATTACTCATAGCTTTTTACTGCTTTTAAAAGTTAGGAATTTGTTGATAATCGCTTGTGAACGAATGCAGATTTGCATATTTGGTTTTGAGTAAACAAGGCGTTGTAGAGCATCTTGCTTGCTGATTAATCCGGAAAAGTAGAGGTCGATAGTTCGGAATATTTGATCATCAGCAATGCCTCCCATTATGATGTCGGCATCATCAGGTGTTGCGCCTGTGCGGCATGCCATCACGTAGTCAAGCCATTGTTCATCGTAAGAATCAAATTTTGTGATTTTCTGTTTGAGGCACTCTTCGTTGAGTTCGTAAACATTGATCCATGCATCTTTTCCCCGTCTTAGGAATCGTTCTGCATACTTCTCTGCTTGTTCGCTAATAACTGTGACATAGAAGCCTGGTCCGAAATCTAAGTATTTTCTGGAATGTGAAGTGTCGGGATTTTTCACTTCCATATCGGAGGCGTGGTATACTATCATTTCAGCACTCCTTTCTCTTTCATATATTGTGTGAGGTCGTCCATCAGATACTCTTTGCTGAAGGAGTGAAGCACATCGTAGCATGGCACAATGTAGCCGGAAAGAATCCCCGACGACTGGAGCTTCTTGTATGTTTCTTTCTGGGAAATACCCAATCGGCGTGATAGGTTGCCGATAATGTATGTGATGAAACCAAGGTTAGCTGTGTTCATAATAATGTGCTTTGTGAAACAAAGTTATTGATTTTTTTTCAAATAAATGATGATTGCAATGTTTTTTTTAAAATAATCCCGCGGTGTGAAGGATGAAAAAAGGGAACCAGAATCCCGGTTCCCTTTGAGGAATTATTTGAAATGTATTATTTCAGTTTGGTGATTAGTCGCGGCGTGGACCACGGTTGCCACCTTCGCGACGTGGGCCACGGTTGCCACCATCGCGGCGAGGACCACGGTCGCCATCACGGCGAGGACGGCGTTCCTGCTTTTGCTCTACGTAGCCTTCAGGTTTTTCCTGGCGTGCGCGCATGCTGAGGCGGAACTTGCCAGTCTTCTTGTCGACTTCGATGAGCTTCACTTGCACTTCGTCGCCTTCCTTCAAGCCACTTGCTTCCATGCTTTCGAGGCGGTTCCAGCTGATTTCGCTGATGTGGAGCAAGCCATCGCGGCCAGGCATGAATTCAACAAAAGCACCGAATTCGAGAATGCTGCGAACCTTACCGGTGTAAACCTTGTCGACTTCTGGAACTGCGATGATGGCTTCGATGCGTGCAATGGCTGCATCAATCTTTTCCTTTTCTGGAGCAGAGATGTCGATTTCTCCCTTGCCGTCGATTTCATCGATAGTGACGGTAGCGCCAGTTTCTTCTTGGATGCCTTGAATCACTTCACCACCCTTACCGATGATAGCGCCAATGAATTCCTTGTCAACGGTCATGTGAACGATGCGTGGAACGTGTGGCTTATAGTCTTCGCGTGGAGCAGGAATTGCTTCGTTGATGAGGCCGAGGATGTGCATGCGACCTTCTTTTGCTTGACGGAGTGCTTGTTCGAGGATTTCGTAAGGAAGACCGTCGCACTTGATATCCATCTGAGTAGCAGTGATACCATCCACAGTACCGGTTACCTTGAAGTCCATATCGCCCAAGTGGTCTTCGTCGCCGAGGATGTCGCTAAGCACAGCGTGCTTCACATTACCTTCGTCGGTGATAAGACCCATTGCGATACCTGCAACAGGTTTCTTCATCTTCACACCAGCGTCGAGCAATGCCATGCAGCCTGCACAAACTGTTGCCATAGAAGAAGAACCGTTAGATTCGAGGATGTCGCTCACGATACGCACTGTGTAAGGGAGGTCTTCTGGAATCATACGCTTAAGTGCACGGTGTGCCAAGTTGCCGTGACCAATTTCACGACGGCTGATACCGCGTCCGGCTTTAGCTTCACCAGTAGAGAAGCCAGGGAAGTTGTAGTGGAGGAGGAAGCGTTCGTTGCCGCGATAGAGCACGTCGTCAACGAGCTTTTCGTCGAGCTTTGTGCCGAGCGTACAGGTAGCGAGTGATTGGGTTTCGCCACGGGTGAATACTGCAGAACCGTGAGGACCAGGGAGATAATCTGGCCAGCAAGTGATTGGACGGATTTCGGTGGTCTTACGGCCATCGAGACGCAAACCTTCGTCGAGGATGCAACGGCGCACAGCGTCGCGTTGGATTTCGTCGAAGTAGCGCTTCACCATCATTGCCTTTTCTTCGCGTTCTTCTTCAGGAATGGTTTCTACAAATTCTTCAAATGCCTTCTTGAAGGTTTCGTTGCGCCATTGCTTATCAGCGCTACCAGCCTTAGCCACAGCGTAGCACTTAGGATAAACTTCTGCGCGCATGCGTTCGTGAAGTTCTTCGTCATCAGTTTCGTGGCAGTATTCGCGCTTAACGACTTGCAATTGAGCAGCGAGTTCTTTTTGAGCCACGCACATAGGCTTGATAGCGTCGTGTGCTGCCTTGAGAGCTGCAATGAGGTCGTCTTCGCTAACTTCGTCCATCTCGCCTTCAACCATCATAATATTATCATAAGTTGCACCTACCATCAATTCAATGTCAGCGTTTTGCTGTTGTTCGAAGGTTGGGTCGATGACGAATTCGCCGTTGACGCGAGCTACGCGTACTTCAGCGATAGGTTCTTCAAATGGCACATCGCTCACTGCGATAGCTGCAGAAGCTGCGAGGCCAGCGAGTGCATCGGGTTGGTCCTTGCCGTCGCTTGAGAAGAGAGTTACAGTGACGATGGTGTTGGCGTGATAGTTGCTTGGGAAAAGAGGGCGCAACACACGGTCGACCAATCGTGCAGTAAGGATTTCATAATCAGAAGGGCGACCTTCACGCTTTGTGAAGCCACCAGGGTAACGGCCAATAGCCGAGTACTTCTCTTTGTATTCAACTTGAAGGGGCATGAAATCTGCACCTTCTTCGGCTTCTTTAGCCGAAACTACTGTCGCAAGGAGCATAGTGTTGCCCATGCGCAGTTCAACCGCTCCATCGGCTTGCTTGGCAAGCTTTCCAGTTTCAAGGGTAATCTCACGTCCGTCACCCAGTACGATGGTTTTTTTTGTAGGTGTAAACATATTATTTTAGTTATCTGTGTAAAAATCGGGCAAAGATACCAATTATTTTTCACATTACCAACGAAATAGGCTCGATTTTGCGGTTTGTGCTTAAAAATTGTCGTTTTGCTGCAAAAAAAATGGGATGGAGAACTTCCATCCCAAAAATGTTTCTGTTTGCTAACCGATAGTTATTTCATCTTTTCTACAAGTTCTGCACCAGGTTTGAATTTCACAACCTTCTTTGCAGGAATTGTAATTTTGGCACCTGTAGCAGGGTTTACGCCATTGCGTTCAGCCTTTTCGTGAACAGCCAATGTGCCAAAGCCAACGAGAGAGATTTTGTCACCCTTCACGAGTGCAGCTTCCATAACTTTAACGGCGGCTTCAACTGCAGCTTTTGCTTGAACTTTGCTCATTCCTGCTTCTACTGCTATACCATTAATTAATTCGGTTTTGTTCATAATGATAAAGGTTTGAATTTTAAAATGTGACTTTTTAAAAAATATTAATACTTGATATAATTATTTTATTGGCGCAAAGATAATTAATAGAAATTTCTCTGACAAGAAAACTGTGCTAAAAATGCGAAAAAAAAGTAAAAATCGGAGATTTTGGAAGCTGAAGTCGTGGAAATTGCACGATTTTCATTAATTTTGTATTTTATACAAATCAAAATCATGCGTCGCCCCAAAAAAGACTGGGGAGAGGACGGGATTGATTAAAAACAAAAAAAATTATGAGTTACAATACATCACGAAATGGTTCGTTTTTGGGGTCAATCCCCGAAATCACCAAGAATTTGCTCATCATCAATGTGCTGATGTGGGTGGCTACACTTGTGCTGCAAACTCGCGGCTTCTTTTTGGAGCAATATTTGGCTTTGCATTTCTGGCAGGCCGACGACTTCATGCCATGGCAGTTTGTGACCTATATGTTTATGCACGATTCCTCAAGTGTGCAAGGTGGCATACTCCACTTGTTCTGCAATATGTTCAACCTCTATATGTTTGGTGCTCTGCTCGAGCGTATGCTCGGGGCGAAACGCTACATCATCTACTACATGGTGTGCGGTATAGGGGCAGGACTTGTTCAGGAACTTGTATGGCAGTTCACTTGGGTTGGCGATGTGGCAAGCACATTAGGTGTGAGCACAGCAGAAGCTTCGAAGGCTATCAGTGCCGGACAGATTGGCGACCTTGCAGAATTTCTCAATTTCAGATACCTTACAGTAGGCGCTTCTGGCGCAGTGTTTGGCTTGCTGCTGGCATTCGGCATGTCGTTCCCCAACCTTAAGATGTTTATCATTCCATTCCCATTTCCTATCAAGGCAAAATGGATGGTGATTGGCTACGGCGTGTTTGAATTGATTTGTGGCACCCGCGGCTTGATGAGCGGCGTGGCACATTTTGCACACCTTGGCGGCATGCTGTTCGGCATATTGTTGATACTTTATTGGCGACACACAGGCGTGATTAGGAAGAATGAGTATATGTAGCGATATATTGAGCAAGTACAAGGCAAGCAATGCGCTGATGCGCTTGGT
>JAKSMA010000114.1 GCA_024400895.1 Muribaculaceae bacterium
GATTTGTTTTTTTTGATATAAATATGTTGTTTCGTTATCCCGAACTCGCGTTAATAGCCGCCCTTAGCAGCATGCTTAATCAGGTTGACGAGAAATGTTGCAAAGGGGAGATTACCGAACGCGAACGTAGCAACATGCGCACAGATATTCGCAAGAACTGTTTGTACGGCTTTGAGTTACGTGACGACATGTTCTCCATTGCCACAACCAATATGATTCTGCGTGGCGACGGTAAGAGTAATCTACTCTGTGATGATTTTCTTGCACAATCCTCATCGGAATTGCAGCAACATGGGTGCAGTGTCGGTTTGATGAATCCGCCCTATTCACAAGCGAAAAATAAAGTCACCGCACACCTTAGCGAGTTGCGTTTCATCTGCCACCTGCTTGATTCGCTTGCGCCAGGAGCTCGTTGCGCTGTCATCGTTCCGCAAAGCACTATGGTTGGTAAAAGCAAACAGGATAAGGCTGACAAACGTTACATCCTCGACAAGCACACACTTGAAGGAGTTATCACACTTAATCCACAAACATTCTATGGCGTAGGCACAAATCCGGTCATTGCCATTTTTACCGCCCACCAACCTCATCCCGAAAGGAAGTATGCACGCTTCATTGATTTCAAGGACGATGGTTATGATGTATACCCACACATCGGACTTCTACCAACACCAAAAGCCAAACAACGCCACGACCTGCTCCTTGATTGTTGGCTACATAATCGCCCTGCGCCAAATGATTTCATGGTGCTCAGCACCGTTGAGGCTGATGACGAATGGTTGCATTCGTTCTATTATTTCAACGAATCAATTCCGACTGAGGCAGATTTCGAGAAAACCATGGCAGATTATCTTGCTTTTGAGTTTTCAATGATTGTGCATGGACGTGGTTATCTTTTTGAAAGTGAGGAGGACGATGTATGAAGCGATTAAATGAAGTAAAATGGGAATTGTTTTTCCTATCCGAAATTTTTGACTTCGATAAAGGAAATCAAAATGACATGAACACATTATTGCCTGGCAATACGCCCTTAATTTCTGCAAAGAAAGTTGATAATGGTTTGAAGGCTTTTGTTATTCCCAACCAAAAGAAACAGTTTTCAGGTCATTGTATCACTTTAAATTTAGATGGGGATGGTGGAGCTGGATTAGCATATTATCAACCAAGAAAAATGCTACTTGACTCGCATGTTTGTGCACTCATACCCAAGAAGACGATTTCAAGAGAATCTCTCTTATTTCTCTCTCGAATTATTACAAGTCAAGGTGATGCTTACGGACATGGACATTCTATCAATAAGAATAGATTACGTGTATTCCGTATTATGCTTCCTGTCTCTGCTCCTCATACTCCCGACTATGGGTATATGGGTGAATACATGCGCAATAAGGAAAAGGAAATGCTTACCAAATATAAAAGATATTTGGAAAAGAGCATTGCAACGGAGAAGGATTTCACACTGTGTTTGGACAGCAAAAGATGGAAGGAGTTCTCCCTATCCGAAATTTTTACAATTTCCTCCAGTGTTCGCCTCACAAAGGATGATATGATAAAGGGGGCACGTCCATTTATTGGAGCATCGGATTCAGATAATGGAGTGACAGCATTTGTCGGCAACACCAACAAATCCTTGGACAAGAATGTTCTCGGGGTAAATTATAATGGAAGCGTTGTTGAGAACTTTTATCACCCTTACGAAGCCATCTTTTCTGATGACGTCAAACGACTTCATCTAAAAGAATATAATGACGACAAATACGTTCTTTTGTTCATTAAACAATCGATTCTAATGCAGAAAAGGAAATATGAATATGGATATAAATTCAACGGAGAACGAATGAAGCGTCAGAGAATCATGCTTCCCGTATCGTCTTCGAACATTCCAGATTATGCTTATATGGGTGAATACATGCGCAACAAGGAAAAAGACTTGCTCGCCAAATATAAAAGATATCTGAATAAGCACATCAAAGAAGAAAAGAACAATAATCCTTGTTTGGATATCTCTTTATTTCGTCCATAGTTCGAAGGCTTACGGAGAAATATAGTTTCAACCTCGAAATCAACGACAGGCGATTAAAAAGAGAAAAAATCATGCTCCCTGTAACTTCATCGTCTACCCCAGACTACGCATTTATGTCAAAGTTTATGCAGACTATTGAATTAAAGCAGCTGAAGGCTTATATAGATCAACGTATGGACAGTGATTGCTAATGCAAATAATCACCGTTGGCACCTTCGTAACCCCTTGTTGACTAAACGCCCTCCGCAAAGTGCTCACCGGCGAGCCATGCGGCACCCTCGTATACCTCGACTGATACCACAAAAATAATAGCATTCAACCCAGAAACCGCATAAGTCCCTCTTGTGCGATTTCTGGGTTGTGTGTATGAGCGTCGCTGTTTGCCAAAACTCCTTTTTGACATTGTTGTAGCCCTCCAATATCCCTATCTTTGCGCCAGAGCTCTTTGGCATGTTACGACAATAACACATGGGTGTTTCACACAAAACACGAAAACAGTTCCCATTTCCGATATGGACCAAAAAATAGGCGGTTTTTGGTCCAAAAGCGAAATAAAAATAGGTGTTTCAAGTGTTTCGGGTGTTTCGGGTGTTTCGGATATATTCGGAAGCTGGTTTTTTAAAGCCACGCCATCAGCGTCAATCTTCCGTCAACCATCCTTTTTGGGGTAAAATGTGGATGGAGGGGAGCGGGAATTACAAGGATGTTTGGAGGTAACAAAATATCAGGATGGCGGCTGCGAGGAGGGAATAGCTGGCGAGCCAAATTCTGAACGAGCGGCGCCAATGCCCTTCGCGGTATTTGCAGATCACCCACACTGCCACCACCACAAACAGCGGCTCATAAGGGAGTATGTACCGGCTGACAGCCCCTCCCGTGGAGAATGCTGCGGCGGCGAAGCACACAAAAGGCCACAATGCCCACCAGCCCAAACTCTGCTTTTTCCAAGAAAGTCTGAATAGATAGAACAGTGCCACGCCTGCTATAGCATACCACCCCCATTGGAAACGAGTGGCAAGCGAACCGATGCTCAAGCCTTCAACGCCCGGCCATGGAAAAGGAATAAAAAGTTGCACGATGCAAGTGACTGGCAAAAGGAGTAATTTTTGCCAAATAGGCAATTCAAAATAGTGGCTCATCGCTTCGCCGTACGCGCCATGGGCTTTGTAAATGTTGTTCATAATGTCGCCACCAGCATTTGTGCCGGCCACGATTCGCATCTGCACTTCAGCACTAAAGCCGTTCGACCAATAGATGCCCACACCTATGCCCACAAGTGAGAAGCCAAGCAGCATGGTGCCATAACGCCACATCTGCCGGTTGTCCATCATGGTAAGCACCACGCCCGCCATCACGAAATAAATCACACCAGTTCGCGATATCGATAGAATGGCGATGGCAATAACGAATAGCGCGATGTCGGTCCACATTCGCCCGCCAGATTCGGCGCGCACAGCCTTCATCCTCGCAATCGCATAAGCCGCCAAAGCCACAGCAAAATAGGTGAGCGGCTCCTTAAGTAGCATCGCGCCATGGCTCATCCAATAGCAGAGCAAAGCAGTGCCGAGCATCGCTAAATAGGCGACATGAGCGCGGTCGGCTTTCACACGGTCTTCCAGCGCACGCCCCGCCATCTGCCCGGTGAGCACAATCGTGAGCAGCGTGAGCATCACATTGATGGCAATAGGCCATACAATACTAACCCCGAAAATCTGCCACGAAAGCAATATCATTAGCGGGAAACCTATGAATTTGGTGTCGATTTCCTCCACCGAGCCATCGTAGTAGTGCAATGCCCAGCGAAAGTAGGAATTGTCGTCGCTGGAGATTTCCGGATTGCTAAGCGCATGGCCCACAGCTTCCGGCCATCCGTAGATGTTGCAGAAAGCCCACACCACGAGGGCGAGTCCAGCCACAGCCAGCACAAGAGCGCCCTTCTCCTCTCCCCCACTTAAGCGGGCATACAGCCATCGAGGCACACCATAGGCCGCAGCAAAGGCACATGCCACCCCTATGCCGCTGGTGCCAAATGCGCTGAGCGAGGCAACAAGCAGCACGCACATCATAGCCAATTCCACTCCGAGTTGGATGCGCTGAGATTTTTGCGATGGGATGTGAACAATGCTCATATTGGAAACTCTGTTTTTGCAAAAGTACGAATTTTCTTTGGTTTAGGGTGAAAGTTTATTGAAATGTTGTTTCGTTTGTCCCCATAATTTTTTAACTTTGCTATTTAAATCGTGGTTGTACATAATTTGACGACATGAACAACGAACCAATGGTGATAGATGTGGATGCCTTGGTGAAGCAACGCTTGCCTCGCCACTACCGCTTTATCCCGAGGTTTGTAACACGTTGGCTGGAGCGCATCATCCATCAGCGCGAACTCAACGAAATGCTGCAGCGTATGAATGGCAAAGATGGCGTGAGTGCCGCCAACGAGGCGCTCTCCTATCTCGGAATCACCACTACGGTGGTTGGCGAAGATGCCATTCCCGATGAAGGACGCTTTATTTTTGTGTCGAACCACCCGCTGGGAGGCCTCGACGGACTTTCGCTCATCTCGTTTTTGGGCAAGCGCTACCATGGCGGCATCCGCTTTTTGGTCAACGATTTGCTGATGGCAGTGAAACCGCTGCAACCCGTGTTTCTGCCGGTAAACAAGTATGGCCGACAGTCGCGCGAAAGGGCCGAAGAGATAGAAGCCCAATATCAGGGCGACAACCAGATGATTACTTTCCCTGCAGGGCTATGCTCGCGTATGGGAAAAGGTGGCAAAATCCACGATTTACAGTGGCAGAAGTTTGTGGTGACGCAAGCCATACGCACACAGCGCCACATTGTGCCCATGTTTTTTGAAGGCGAAAACTCTCGCTTTTTCTACCGCATGGCACGATGGCGCAAGCGATTGGGCATGAAGTTCAACCTGGAGATGATACTCCTGCCCAGCGAAATGTTCAAGAGCCGCGGAGGCAACTTCCGTGTGTTCGTTGGCAAGCCCATCACATGGCAAAGCCTCGACGCGAAGCGCCCGCTGGAGGAAGCGCAGCGACTTGCCGACATTTGCTACGCTTTGAAGCCACAACAGTAGGTATTGACAAAAGAGTATATTAGGTAGTTTGACAAAAAAACGATGGCAGAAGAAAAAATCATAGACCCCGTCGACATCAGTTTGATAGAAAGCGAACTGACTCCCGACCGACTTTTGCGTCGCACCAATAAGGCCGGCAACGAAATCTATGTTGTTGACGCTCACTCTGCCCCAAATATCATGCGCGAAATAGGGCGATTGCGCGAAATATCCTTCCGCGCTGGTGGCGGAGGCACTGGCAAGGATTGCGACATCGATGAATTTGATGTGATGCAAAATCCTTGTCGCCAACTTTTCGTATGGAATCCTCAAGAGCGCGAAATCATCGGCGCCTACCGCTATATCATTGGCTCGGAAGTGGAGATTTTGCCCGACGGAGCCCCAAACATCGCCATGAGCCACATGTTCCGCTTCTCAAGCGAATTCATGGCCTCGTATCTGCCCATCACCATAGAATTGGGACGCTCGTTTGTACGCCCCGAATACCAGTCGACGCGCATGGGCGTGAAGTCGATTTTTGCCCTCGACAACCTATGGGACGGCCTTGGCGCACTCACCGTGCTGCACCCCGAAGTGAAATTCCTGTTTGGCAAGATGACGATGTATCCCTCCTACGACAGGGAGTGCCGCGACTTGCTGCTCCATTTCCTGAAGCGTTACTTCCCCGACCACGACAGTCTGGTCACCCCAATAGAGCCGCTACAAACCGAAATGCCGGCGGAGCGCGTGTCATCATTTTTTGTGGGTGACGATTTCAAGGAAGACTACCGACGCCTCAACAAGTTCATCCGCGACCATGGCATCAACATTCCGCCACTGGTCAATGCCTATATGAACCTTTCGCCCACGATGCGATTTTTCGGCACCGCCATCAATCATGAGTTTGGCGAAGTGGAAGAGAGCGGCATTTTTATAAATATTGACGAAATCACCGACCAGAAAAAGAGTCGACACATCGACACATTTGAAAAATAGAAGATAGATGACACTGCTTCGGTATATACATATTGCCTGCATGCTCACTGTCGCAGCCTTCTGCGCTTCTGCTCAATGCGAAGTGGAATACGAAGGCGGAATCACTGCTAACTTCGGCAAGGGCGAATTTGCCCCTTACTACATCTCCGCCAATCGTGGAGGTACACTGACACAGCAATATTCTGGATTGCTCAACGCCGCAGCAAAGCACGACCTCGACACCACCAAACGCGTGTCGTACGGCTTTGGAGCCGAACTGTGGGGAGGTTTGGCAAGCGCTACCGACTATGCCCGCTACGATGTAGCTACCAGAAAATTCACCCCCAACTCACAGCGCCCAGCCCACGCTTGGGTGCAGCAACTCTATGCCGACCTCAAATTCCGCGGGCTTTTCGCCACCTTGGGCGCCAAGGCACGCCACTCTGAGGTGGCAAGTGCCGACCTTTCGAGTGGCGACCTCATCATGAGTGGCAACGCACGCCCGGGAGCAGGGCTCACTTTGGGTTTCGTAAATTACCAAAACATTCCACTAACCAAAGGCTGGGTGCAGATTAGCGGAGAACTCGGCTACGAACGCCTTTCCGACGGCGATTGGCTGAAGAACCACTACAACTACTACAACAATTTCCTCACCACTGGCTATTGGTACAATTATAAGCAATTCCACCTCCGCACTCGTCCCGACCAACCCGTGGTGTTCACCATCGGTGCACAAGCCGCGTGCCAGTTCGGCGGCACCCAGGAAAAATACGAGAAAGGCGTGCTGACAGAAACCGTGAAGATGCCTGTCAATTTCAAGAGCTTCTTCCGCAGCATCATCGCGGGCAAAGGTGGCGAAAACAAAGGCGACCAAGACTATGTGGAAGGCAACCATGTGGGCAGCTGGGATGTGATGCTGGAATACAAGAATGCCAAATTCGGTAAAATCCGCGCCTATCACCAAACCATTTGGGAAGACGGCTCGGGCATCGGTTTGCAAAACGGATTCGATGGCCTGTGGGGATTGGAATGGCGTAGCAACGAAAAAGACATCATCTCTGGTGCCGTGATTGAATACGTCGACCTCTCCAACCAGAGCGGACACATCCATTTCGCAGCCGACCTCAACACCGAATCGGGCATCAAAGGCGGTGCCACTGGCGACGACAATTACTACAACAACTACACCTACAACGGCTACCAAAACCACGGCATGTCGATTGGCTCGCCTTTCGTGAAAGCCCCAATCTACAACACCGACGGCTATCTGCGCTATGCCGACAACCTGATGCGCGGCGTTCACATCGGCGTGAAAGGTTATTTCCGCTCCGAAATCGATTACCGCATCATGTTCTCCTATTGCAGGTCGTGGGGCACAGCCGAATTAATACGATTCAAGGGTGTGAGTGCCGCTTGTCTGTTGCTTGAAGCCAATGCGCGTCCGTCGTGGCTAAAGGGGCTGGTGCTGAAAGCTCAGTTTGCATTCGACCGCGGCGACCTGCTGGGCAACAATACTGGCGGACTCGTGTCAATCTCATATCAAGGCAATGTTAATTTTGGAAAGAAATGAAACTAAATAAGATATTCACTTGCTTGGTGCTCTTCGTGGCTTCTATGGCCACATCGTCGTGCATGCAG
>JAKSMA010000115.1 GCA_024400895.1 Muribaculaceae bacterium
AACAAATCGACCGACAAAAACCTGGCACCGGAGGCGACAAATTCACCCTCCCCGACGACTTAAGCAACAGCAATGCTTCACCTGTGCAGTATGTGCCCGCCATCTCTACAAGCGTGAAATTTGATGCCGACCCTGTGACCAACACCTATGGTTGCGAACGCACAACAGTGGCTGCACCAAACCTTGACCTTACTGTTGACCACTTGGTTATGACTGCCGACAAAAACATCTGGAAAGACAGCGACGGACGTGAGCGCGGCGGATTTGGTGCAACAATCAACCTGACTCCAACGCTTCCTGCAACCACCGCACCTTTCGCATTCTATTACCGCGTATGGCGTGTGAATGGCTCAGAATCACTCCTCAACGCCATCGACGACGTTGAAACCGAGTCATGGCACACATCTTATGCCCCACTCAAGGAATTCTATCCTGAAGAAGGCTCTGCTATCCAGATTTCTGCCGAAGATGTTTACATCGACTTCATGCCAGGCAAGAGCGATAAAAAGATTGTCACTTACATTGCTCGCCTCTACAGCACCAACCTCTACGAGCCAAACGACGGACGCAGAAAAGAAGGACCAGTCATTGAGCCACTAAAGCCTCAATACTACTATATCACAGAAAAGCGTATTGATGTGGAATACGACCGCAGCGGAAAAATCCCAACCGGCCTTACTGGCGTCACCACCAGCAAGACACCTGTAAGCGTTAAGTATTACAACATGATGGGCGTGGCTTCCGACAAGCCTTTCAAGGGCGCGAATGTAATCGTCACCACCTACAGCGACGGCACACGCACAACCACAAAAGCAACCAAATAATTCAAGTTATCCAAATAAAAAAATGGCTAAAGGGGACGGTTCTTTTTAGCCATTTTTTGTTTTTTAACTGCTGATAATCCGCTATTTAATTGATTTTTTAGTAAAAAGGGACGGTTCTTTTTTACTAAAAAACAAACCATTTTTCTACACAAGTCTACCGGTCTGCGAGTTATTATATTGGGAGGCGCGTATAACATGCCAAAGGCATGTCCCTTCTATGTTGGGGTGGGTGGAAGCAGGATTATTTATATCTTGTTTATCGCCTTCATATCTTTGTCAATTAAAGATTTTAATATAGGAAGCGATTAACTGTAAAAAGCTGTAGGTGCACAACGACATTAATTAGACTCCGAGTCTACCTTTCTATTTTACATTTGCAGCTTAAATCCAAAGGGCCTACGACGGTTCATAAGCTCTAGGCTTTGTCCCAATGACTAGGGTGACCTTTGGCAGTTAATCCTTCCTTTTTACAACAAAGGTAATGAATAACTATTTTCATAGACATTAAAAGCTCTCCACACCTTGGGAAGATAGAGAAAGTTTTTAAAGCTCATATTTTTCTGCTGCAAACTTAATGTCCCTTTTTACTAAAAAGTTGCTGTTGGATATGCTGATTTATTGCTGGTTTTCAACAAACCGGCGCAAACAGGGGTGCATAGTTGCGAAAAATTTGTAATTTTGTAATTTAATGTGCCCCCGCTCACGGGACCACCACAGAAAATTGATTATGAACTATCGTATCACAGCACCCAAGAGGATTGAAGGCGAAATCAATTTGCCTGCGTCGAAGAGCATCAGCAACCGCGTGTTGCTGCTCAATGCCCTTTGTCCTACGCCGGGCACGCTTTCAAATCTTGCAAAATGCGACGACACCGATGCGGTGCTCGCAGCATTGGCCGACCCACATGCCACCGAAGTCAACATTGGTGCCGCTGGCACTGCCATGCGTTTCCTCACAGCCTACTTCGCCACCCGCGAAGGCCGCACTGTGGTCGTCGATGGCACCGAACGTATGCGCCAACGCCCCATCAAGGTGCTTGTGGATGCACTTCGCTCTTTGGGTGCCGACATCCAATACGCGGGCGAGGAAGGATTCCCGCCGTTGAAAATTACTGGCAAAAAACTGAAAGGCGGCGATTTGACCATAAGCGGCAGCGTTAGTTCACAATATATTACCGCCATACTGATGATTGCCCCCGTGATTGGTGGCATCCACCTCACCATTGAAGGCGAAATCATGTCGCGCCCCTACATTGAAATGACGCTGGCACTGATGGCCCGCTATGGTGTGGAGGCTCAGTGGAATGGCAACATCATCGATGTGCCCGCAGGCGAATACGCCGCGCTCGATTTCACCGTGGAGGCCGACTGGAGTGCCGCAAGTTACTGGTGGGCGATGCAGGCCATCTTACCACAGTCGCGCATCACGCTCAAAGGCCTTGAGCCACAAAGTCTGCAAGGCGACAGCCGCATCACCGAAGTGATGGCGCAAATGGGTGTGACCGGCAATTGGTGCGGACAATACCTCGACCTGCGCAGCGACGGAGGCACCAACTGCTGTTGCTCCACCTTTGCCGACCTCAGCGGCACACCCGACATCGCACAAACCCTCGTGGTGATGCTCTGCCTGATGGGACGTCCGTTCCGTATCACAGGCCTGCGCACGCTTCGCATCAAGGAAACCGACCGACTGGAGGCGCTTCGCGTGGAACTTCGCAAACTCGGCTACATCGTGAAAGTGGAAGGCGACGATGCCATCAGTTGGCATTTCGAAACCACCGCCCCCGATGCCGAAATCCATATCGCCACCTACCACGACCACCGCATGGCCATGGCTTTTGCCCCGGCTGCCATCCGCTTACCGGGCATGATTATCGACGATGCGCAGGTGGTGAGCAAATCGTATCCCGAATTCTGGCAACACCTTGCAGAAGCCGGATTTAAAATTGAAGAAGTATGATTCCTGCAATGTACATATTCGCGCTGATGGTGGTGGTAGGCATCGTGCTCTACATCTTCGACCTTCGCAGCCGTAAGCCGGGCGAGGAGCCTGAGCCTGTGGTGATGCCCGAGAACGACGGATGTACCGACGACTGCTGTTCTACCAACGAGGTGTGCCCCAGCGAGATGCTTCTGGCGGGATGTGACCGCGAAATTGTGTATTTTGAAGACGAGGAGCTCGATGCATATAAAGGTCGCGCAGCCGACGACTACACCCCCGACGAAGAGGAGCAATTCCGCGATGTGCTCTACACGCTCAAGCCCACCGACCTGCTCACTTGGGAGCAAAGCGTGAAAAAGCGTGGCATCATCCTCCCGAAGGCTATTCGCGAAGAATTTATCATGCTCTACGGCGAGCGCGCACAAAAACAATAACAAACGAAAACAATGTTCGACATCGACATATTCAGTTACTCATTTTTCCAAAATGCCCTCATCGGCATCATCTTGGTGAGCATCGCATCGGCCCTCATCGGCACCTATGTGGTGTGCCGCCGTATGGTGTTCGTCACAGGAGGCATCACCCACGCCAGTTTTGGCGGACTCGGTCTCGGTTTCTATGCAGGTTTGAGTCCCGCCGTCACTGCAGGCATTTTTGCCATCGCATCGGCACTGGGCGTGGAATGGCTTTCAACACGCCAACATGTGCGTGAAGACTCAGCCATAGGTGTGGTGTGGGCACTCGGTATGGCGTTGGGCACCATTTTCATCTTCCTCACACCCGGCTATGTGCCCGAACTATCCTCGTTCCTCTTTGGTAACATCCTCACCATCAGCGCTGCCGACCTCTTGGCGTTTGCCATCTATTTGGTGGTGCTTCTGGCAGTGATGGTGCTGTTTTTCCGCCCCATCCGCAGTTGCGCCTTCGACCCCAACTTTGCCCGCACACAAGGGCTTCCCGTGGGTGCCATCAACCTGATGATGACCGTGCTCACTTCGGTGTGCATCGTGCTCACCATCCGCCTCATCGGCATCATGCTACTGATGTCGCTTTTCACTATGCCACAGATGATTGCCGAACTGCGCACCCGCCGCTTACTCCCGCTCATGCTGTGGTCGGTGGTTATCAGTCTGGTGTGCTCGTTGGGCGGTGTTTTCCTCAGCATAGCGCTTTCGGTGCCAGTATCGGCCACCATCGTGCTGTTGCTCATCATCTGCTATGCACTGGCGCGCATCTGGGTGCGTCTGAGCACCATTTGCAATAAAAACCATCATTCTGCGTTATAATATTAATTCATGAATAAAATTGGTCGTTACATACCACTGATGCTTCTGGCATTCATCGCCATTCTTCTCGGCGCCTGCGGCACTAAGAAGAACACCTCCATGTCGCGCTTCTGGCAAGCATTCACCACGCGCTACAATGTGTACTACAATGGTATGACCAACTACGAGGAGCAAATTAAAATCCTCGAAAACGACTATCAAGACGACTATTCGCAGCATCTTTTCATCCACCCTTCCGAAGCGCGTACGGAGCCTAAGGCGCCACAGCCTTCGGGTAGTTTCGACCGCACTATCGAGAAGATGCAGAAGGCCATCGCCCTCCACTCCATCAAGAAGAAACCCGCGAAAAAATCGGGCAAGGCCAATGACCCTAAATTCAAGGAATACCTCAAGCGCGAAGAATACAACCCCTTCATTCACAATGCGTGGTTCATGCTGGCGAAAGCCGAATACATGAAGGGCGACTTCCTGGCTTCTTCTGCCACTTTCCACTACATCTCACGCCACTTCTCATGGAAGCCCGAATTGGTGCTCGAATGCCAGATTTGGGAAGCATTGAGTTATTGCGCTATGGGATGGACCACCGAGGCCGACAATGTGCTCGCACACATTCACATCGACCAAATCGAGAACAAGCGATTGCGCTCGCTTGCCAATCTCGCTTTTGCCGACTACTATATCAAGGCCGACCGAAACAAGGAAGCCATTCCTTACCTCTCCGAAGCCATCAAGGGCAACAGCGGAGCGCAAAAAGTGCGCCTCAACTTCCTTCTTGGCCAACTCTACGAGGATGCCGGCGAAAAACAACTGGCCTACGAGGCATTTAAGCGTGCCGGCAGCTGGAGCGGCTCCACTTATCGCACCAAGTTCAACGCCCGCATCAAGCAAAGTGCCGTTTACCAGGGCGACAACATCTTGCCCGAGGTGAAAGCCCTCAAGGCCATGACACACTACGACCGCAACAAGGAATACCTCGACCAAGTGTACTACGCCATCGGCAACCTCTATCTGTCGCGCAAAGACACTGCCAATGCCGTGGCCAACTATATTCTTGCCAACGAGAAAAGTACGCGTAAAGGCATCGACCTCGCCATCAGCCAACTCGCGCTTGGTGGCATCTATTTCGCACAGCACAAATACGACCTTGCCCAACCCTGCTATTCGCAGGGCATCACATTGGTGAGCGAGTCGTATCCCAACTATCGCGAGTTGAAGAAGCGTAGTGACGTGCTCGACGAACTCGCCGTCTACGCTGGCAACGTCACCCTCCAAGACTCGCTTCTCCGACTCTCGAAGATGCCGCTCGAGGAGCAGAAGAAGGTGATTAAGAAAATTATCGACGACCTGAAGAAAAAGGAAAAAGAAGAGGCTGAAAACGCCGCTCGCGAAGAGTATATGGCCAACCAAAGTGCGCAGGGCAACAACAACCCTACCAGCAAAAATGCGCCTACCGCTTTCACCCTCAACAACGACAAATCGTGGTATTTCTACAATACCGCCACGAAAAATGCCGGCAAGACTGCCTTCCAACAACAGTGGGGTAATCGTAAGTTGGAAGACAACTGGCGACGCCGCAACAAGAACACATTCTCGTTCGACGACGATGCCAACGCCGCCGCCACCCCAAGCGACTCGGCAGCAGCGGGCGGAGCAACTCCTGCCGACACCACGCTCACCCCTCAGCAGCGCGACTCTATCAAACATTCTGAAGACCCTCACTTCGAGGAATACTATCTGAAGCAGATTCCTTCCACTCCTGAGCAAATCCAGACTTCCAACGATGTGATTCAGGAGGGCCTCTACAATATGGGCTTGATTCTCAAGGATAAACTTGAGGACTTCAGCGCTTCGAGCCACGAGTTCCAGCAATTGCTTGAGCGCTACCCCGACAACACCTATCGCCTCGATGTGTATTACAATCTCTATCTGCTGTGCATGCGCACCGACCAACTGGCGGAGGCAGAAAAGTGGCGCAGTCTCATCCTTTCCGACTTTGCCGATTCGAAATATGGCCAGGCAATGAAGGATCCTGCCTATCTCGACAACTTGAAGCAGATGGACAAGGTGCAGGAAGAACTCTATGCTGCCACCTACGAAAACTATCTGAACAACAATAACGAAGCTGTTCACGAGGCCTACGACGAAATGATGCGCCGATACCCTCTGTCGAAACTCATGCCTAAATTCATGTTTATCGATGCGCTCTCGTATGTCACCCAAAAGAACTACGACAAGTTTAAGGAAGTGCTCAAGGAAATGCTCGAGCGCTATCCCGAAACCGACCTCACCCCTACCGCTTCGGCTATCATGAAGCAGGTGAAAGCGGGTCGCCAACTCGCTGGTGGCGGTACCAACGCGCGCGGTATGCAATGGACTTCGTTTGCACTGACTAACGACACGGCTGGCCGTAAGGCTTCCGACAAGCAGTTTGCCGACATCAAGGCCACCGCCAACAAGCCTCAAGTGTTTGTGCTCGTTTACAGCAACGACTCTATCAACTCCAACATACTGCTCTACGAAGTGGCGCGACACAATTTCCGCTCGTTCAATGTGCGCGACTACGACCTCGAAAAGATGACTTTCGGCAGCATGGGATTGCTCGTGGTGAAGGGCTTCGCCAACTATCCCGAGCTCGTAAGTTATCGCACAGTATTTGATGCAGCTGCCGACTTCAAGCAGTATATCGGTCTTATCCACCCTGTGCTCATCAGCGAGGAAAACTTCAATCTGCTCTTGAGCGAAGGACGCTCATTTGAGGAATATTTCCGCTATCTCGACGCCGAAAACGAGAAGGAAGTGGAAGCAAAAGTGCCCGAAACCGCCACCGACGACCCAGCTCCTGACAAGACCAAGAGCGTACGCGACAACACCACTGAAAAGAAGCAAAAGGCCGACGACAAGAAGCAGAAGCCTGCAGAGAAGAAGGCTGAAACCAAGGCTGAAACACCAGCTCCGGCTCCTAAGGCAGAAGAGCCAAAGAAGAAGGAAGAGCCTATCGTTACCGTGATTCCTGAGAATCCGGATTTGGTTATCGACGATGGCACCAAGCCTGTTGAGCCTCGCCCAGTGGTGCGCAAGAAGCCTGTTGAAAATACACCTAAGGTAGAGCAACCTGCCGAAACCACAACTCCGGATAATGCAGTTGCCCAACCACAAAAGCAACAAGAGCAGGCACAGCCTATCCTCAAGCCTGTCGACAATATGTTAGCCGACCAAAAGCCTACACACAAGGTGCAACGACTCGACTCCGATGCCGACAAGGCTGCCAAAGAAGCGCAAAAAGCGGCACAAAAAGCCGAAAAAGAGCGCAAAGAGGCTGAAGAAAAGGCTGAAAAAGAACGCGCGAAGGCTGCCAAGGAAGCCGAAAAGCGCCAGCAAGACTCTATAAAGACTGCCCAACGCCTCGCCGAACTCAAGTTGAAGAATCTTGAGAAATATCGTGCCGACTCTGCAAAACAAGCCGAGAAGGAGGCTGAACGCCGTATTAAGGCTGAGCGTAAGGCTGCAGAAAAGGCGGAGAAGGAGCGTGAAGATTCTATCAAGCGCGCTGAAAAAGAACGCGAAGACTCCATCAAGGCCGAACAGCGCAAGCG
>JAKSMA010000116.1 GCA_024400895.1 Muribaculaceae bacterium
ATCATCGCCCAAGGCATCGTGAGCGAAGAAGACTACGCAGTGGTGGAAAAATACACCCGCGCACTCTTTGCACGCGGCACCGAAATCGCCGCCAGCAAGGGCCTCATCCTCGTCGACACCAAATATGAATTTGGCAAGGCCGACGGCAAGGTGATTTTGATGGACGAAATCCACACCCCCGACAGCAGCCGCTACTTCTATGCCGATGGCTATGAAGAAAAATTCGAGAAGGGCGAGCCTCAGAAGCAATTGAGCAAGGAATTCGTGCGCCAATGGCTCATCGAAAACAATTTCATGGGCAAGGAAGGCCAACAAGTGCCAGAAATGACCGAAGAATACTGCGACACCGTTTCGAAGCGCTACATCGAACTTTTTGAAGAAATCACCGGCAATAAATTTGCGCCTTGCAACGAAGAAGACCTCGCCGTACGCATCGAAAAGAACGTGAGCGAATATCTCAAAACGCTCTAATACACAATAGTGAACAAAGTAGAACAAATAAAGCCCTATAGCGAAAGCGACGGAAAGACCGAGCAGGTGAAAGCCATGTTCGACTCCATTGCGCCGGCCTACGACTTCATGAACCGCGCAATGACGATGGGCATCGACAAGTGGTGGCGCAAGGTGGCTCGCAAGAAAGTGGCCGCCGTTGCCCCCAAGAATTTGCTTGATGTGGCCACCGGCACCGGTGATTTTGCCATCCAGCTCCACAACCATCTCCACTGCCAAGTGACTGGCATCGACCTGAGCAACGGCATGCTGGAAGTGGCTCGCAAAAAAGTGGCAGAAAAGCAACTCCAAGAGCACATCACCTTTGAGCAAGGCGACTGCCTGAAGATGCGCTTCGACGGCGAGAGTTTCGATGCTGTGACCGTGGCGTTCGGTGTACGCAATTTTGAGCACATCGACCGAGGCTACGAAGAAATGTATCGCGTACTCAAGCCTGGCGGAATGCTCTGCGTGCTCGAACTTTCCACTCCGCAAAACCGCTTTATCCGTTTCTTCTACGACCTCTATGCGCTGCATATCATCCCATTCGTAGGGTCGCTGAAAAGTGGCGACAAGAGCGCCTACCGCTATCTGCCCGAGAGCATCGCCGCAGTTCCACAAGGCGAGCAGATGCTCGACATCATGCGAGCAGCGGGCTTTAAGGACTGCAAGGTGAAACGCCTCACGTTAGGCGTGTGCAGCATCTACACAGGCATCAAATAACTCAAACAACATAGATATGAATAAACAAATATTATTTGCAATTTTGTTGGCAATTTTATTTGCGCCTCAAAAAGTATTCTCTCAAGAAGATAACAAGCCAACTTACGACCCAGAAGAATGGTGCACAAAGACATTACCCATATTATACATCACAACTGATAGTCTAAAGCCTATTGACACGAAGGAGTATTATATCACAGGCATGTATTATCTTGATGCTTTAGGATTAGAAGGATTCACTTCAATTGGCGCAAAAGACAGCCAATTACCATTAGAAATAAAAGGACGAGGAAATGCATCATGGAAACTGGCCAAGAAGCCCTACAAAATAAAATTAGGCAAAAAAACCGCGCTTATGGGATTGCCGAAAAGCAAACATTTTGCTTTATTAGCACACTTTGAAGATTGGCGAGGTTACTTAAAAGACGAAGCAGCATTTGAGGTTAGCCGACGAATGAAAATGGCTTTCACACCACGGCAATGCCCTATTGAATTAGTAATAAACGGCGAGTTTTATGGCATATATTTCGTCACACAAAATGTAAGAGTAGATCCCGACCGTGTGAATATTCAAGAACAAAAAGACTTGGACACAATTCCTGAAAACATCACCGGCGGATGGTTAATTGAACGTGACAACTATAAAGACCCAAACCAATTCGTAATAGACCCAAAGACAAATCTTCGCATCACTTGGCACAGTCCTGAAATTCTTTCTACCCAGCAGTTCAACTACATCCACGACCTCTTTTTCAAAGTCGACTCTCTGATTAAAGTTGAAGACAAGTCGAGCCGCGAATGGGAGAAATACATTGACATCGACACCCTTGCACGCTTCTATATCATCAACGAAGTAGTAGAAAACACAGAAGCTTTCAGTGGCAGTCTATATATGCACAAAAATCGTGGTGCCGACACGAAAATCATATTTGGACCAGTTTGGGACTTTGGCAGTTCGTTCTCACATCCTGGTGGCATACATGGAAAATGGCTTTGGGAAGATGCCCCAAACTACACAAACAATGTTTGGATTCAAGATTTAGCAAAATTTCCTCACTTCCAACAAGTTATTAGAGAAATTTGGACAAAGGAGCATCAGAATATTTTGAATGGCTTTAAAGAAACTCTTTTCCCATGGTGTGACCGATTAAAGCCTGCTGGATACGCAGATCGGCAACGCTGGCAAGATGGTGGTGGACACGACATTGATTATCAGTCCCGCAAGCATGTTCGATGGATTACTGAACGCGTCACAGAGCTCAACAAAATATGGAATCTTGAAATAACAAACGACGTGAACAACGATGGCGAAGTTGACATTACCGACGTAACAACCCTTATCAACATCATTCTAACAGGTGATACTACAATCGGCACCCCTGCCGACTGCAATTGTGATGGGACTATTGACATAAGTGATGTAACAGAACTTATCCAATACATTATTTGCAAAGAAATCTAAAAGTCTGCCTCACGTTGGGCGTGTGCAGCATCTACACAGGCATCAAATAGAAAGCACCAATCGAGTGCTCTCGCTCATACCATCAATCCCCAAGAAGTGAAAATCTGGCTTCTTGGGGATTTTTAACATCCATTTTTGATGGCAGATTAATGCAAAATTGCTAATTTTGTAGCAACAATTACAAAATTTCGTATTACAATTATAGGTTAATTATGGCAGCAATCAAAACAATCGGCATTCTCACATCGGGCGGCGACGCCCCCGGCATGAATGCGGCAATCCGCTCTGTCACCCGTTCAGCAATCTTTAGCGGTTTCAATGTAAAGGGTATCTATCGTGGCTACAAAGGCCTCATCGACAACGATATCGTAGAATTCAAGACCCAAAACGTGTCGAACATCATTCAACAAGGCGGTACAATTCTGAAAACTGCGCGATGCAAGGAATTCACCACTGTGGAAGGACGCCAACGCGCCTACGAAGTGATTAAGCAACAAGGCATCGACGCCCTCGTGGTGATTGGTGGCGACGGCTCACTTACTGGCGCACGCCAGTTTGCCAGCGAATTCGACTTCCCTATCATCGGCTTGCCTGGCACAATCGACAACGACCTTTTCGGCACCGACCACACAATCGGTTACGACACCGCGCTCAACACCATCATGTGGTGCGTGGACCGCATTCGCGACACCGCCACCTCTCACGAGCGCCTCTTCTTCATCGAAGTGATGGGCCGCAACGCTGGCTTCCTCGCCCTCAACGGTGCCATTGCCAGCGGTGCTGAAGCAGCCATCATCCCTGAGATTTCAACAGAAGTCGACCAGTTGGCAGAACTCATCCAGAATGGTTTCCGCAAGAGCAAGAACTCTTCAATCGTGCTCGTGGCAGAAAGTCCTATCACCGGTGGCGCTATGGGGCTGGCTGAACGCGTTCGCAAGGAATATCCAGAATATGATGTGCGTGTCACCATCCTCGGTCACTTACAACGCGGTGGATCGCCTACTGCTCAAGACCGCATCCTCGCTTCGCGCATGGGTGCTGCAGCCGTCGACGCCCTGCTCGAAGGCCAACGCAATGTGATGATTGGCGACGACGACGAACAAATCGTTTACGTTCCATTCAGCAAGGCTATCAAAAACGAGAAGCCTATCGACCGCGGTCTCCTCGAAACCCTCCGCCGCCTCTCTATCTAACCAACTGCACCGACAACGTAACACAAAACATATTAGCATAAAAACGATGAGGCTGTGTCATAATTGGAGTTTTATGATACAGCCTCTTTTCTCAAGGTACTATACAACAGCCTTTATCCATTTTAACAAAAACTATGTTTTCTGAGCGTTTCTGCATTTTTCTCAATAAAACTGCCACACAAAATTTGCAGAAATTAAAAACTATTACTAATTTTGCACACATAAATGCGTAACATCCGTTACGGTAACACATTTTACGATACGCGTATTGTTATGAAATTTTACGACAGAACATTAGAAATAGTAAAACTGCGCAAAATTGAGGAGCAGTCAAAATCTTCTGCTCAATTCACCATTGTGTCGGGCCGACGACGCATTGGCAAAACTTGCCTTGTGAAAGAAGCCTATAAGGGCCTGCCTTTGGTCTACTTTTTTGTAGCACGCAAAGCGGAACCCGAGCTATGCAGCACCTTTATTGACGCTCTAAAAGAAACACTGGACATTCCCATTCCAGAAGGCTCGGTGCCCAACTTTGCTTCGGTATTCAAATATGTGATGGAATTGGCTCAAAAGCAACATATCACCATCATGATTGATGAATTTCAAGAGTTCTACAATATCAATTCGTCGATATATTCCGACATGCAGAATATTTGGGATCAATACAAGGCCACGGCGAGCATCAATCTCATCGTGTGTGGCTCTGCGAACTCTCTGCTCAACAGAATATTCCGCGACGCGAAAGAGCCCCTATATGGACGACATACCGACCAAATGCACATAGGTGTTTTCCCTCCTTCTGTACTGAAAGAAATTCTTAACGACTACAATCCCACCTATACCAGCGAAGATTTGCTTGCATTATACGCTTTCACTGGCGGTGTGGCAAAGTATGTGGAAATGATGATGGACAAGGGCAACACAACTTACCAGAAAATGCTTGATAGCATCTTTATGCCCGACTCTTATTTTCTGGGCGAAGGAACCAATATGCTCATCGAAGAATTTGGCAAAGAATACAGCACTTATTTCTCTATCTTATCGCTGATAGCGCAATGCTAACACACCCGCGGAGAAATGGAAGATATGCTGAATTGTGGATTAGGTGGGTATCTAAAAAAACTTATGAAAGATTACCAGCTCATCAATAAGATGCAGCCTCTCTACGAGAAAGCAGCCAACAAGAACGTGCACTATGAGATAGGCGACTGCTTCTTGCGCTTTTGGTTCCGTTTCGTCAACAAATACGCCCACATCATTGAAGCAGGCAGCATTGACCGACTTAAAACAATCGTTGAGCGTGACTATCCCACATTCAGTGGTAAAACGCTGGAGCAATATTTTCTTGCATCATTCAAAGAAGCTGGGACATACACCCGATTAGGGTATTGGCACGACCGAAAAGGGAACAATGAAATCGACATCGTTGCAGAAGATGAATTCGAACAAAAAGTGGTGTTCTACGAAGTGAAACGCCAAGCAAAAAACATTGATATAGCCATTCTTCGCGCTAAAGCCGACATTTTCTTTCAAAACACCAAACAATGCAAAAACTACGAAACTTCATTCGCGGGTTTGAGTATGGAAGATATGTAAGAAAAATATGACCCATAATATAAATTATAAAACTCTATCATTTTTATTAGGTTATCGTGGTAAAAAACAGAAAAAAATCCGTAAGTTTGTAGTTGATTTCAGAAATTGTAAAACACTGTAGTAATGAAATATAATTTTAAAGAAAAACAAGCCATCATTTCTGTGGTTATGGCTATGGCACAAGCCGATGGCATTATCGACCCTAACGAACTCGCATATTTTGAACAATTGCAGGAACTGCTCCATATCACCAACGCTGAATTGCGCAGCGTGACTGCCACTGTTGACAACGATTTTTCGTTGCTCGGTCTTATCGTGCTTTCGCAAATGGACGACCAGAAGAAAGCCGATGTGAAGAAGATGCTACTGCAAATGATGACAAGCGACAGCGACCTCGATGAAAAGGAACTCACGCTTTTCAATTTCATCTGCCGCGTAACTGGCATGGATATTGCTACTGATAGCATTGATGCTTCCGATGGTCTGGATTACGACCCCACTCGCCTTCTTGATTCGAAAGCGGCAAAAGCCATCCAAAGCGCAGAAAAGAAACTCCTCGGCGAAGGAAACAACTAACCCCATATTTAATACACTTAATCAACACAAAAAAATTAACAACGATGAGAGCAAAAACTATCCTCACCTTGATTTTAGCGTGTGTATTCACATACGCCAGCGCGAAAAACGAAAAAGAAGAAGAGTATAAGCACAACAACTGCTACAACTTCAAACGCGCAATCGAAGAAATTCAGAACGACAACAACGAAGAAGCCATCAAATACTTTAATGCCGAAATCGCTGAACACTCAGATTGCGACAGAGCCTATC
Organism: Muribaculaceae bacterium; assembly: GCA_024400895.1. Lineage (GTDB taxonomy): Bacteria > Bacteroidota > Bacteroidia > Bacteroidales > Muribaculaceae > Sodaliphilus. Next base: position 6,292 of record JAKSMA010000116.1, read on the forward strand.
AGCAGCTCGCAATCATCTACGGTAACCAAGGCGAAAATGGCGATGCACTCACGTATATCAACCAAGCCATCAAGTATTGCCCTAAAAAGGACAATCTCAGCCAAGCTTTCAACCACTATGTGAAAGCAAAAGTGATGGAAAACCTCGACCGACTCGATGAGGCTGAGGCTGAATTCACTGAATCAATCAAACTTGACCCAGAAAACAGCACACGCTATGCCGAGCGAGGAATGTTTTACTACACGCAAAAAAAGCACGAACAAAGTTATGCCGACTACCAAAAAGCGTCAGAGCTTGAGCCAGGCTTTGCCGACTATGTGATTTATATGGGCATCAACATGGAAGCCATGGAAAAATACCAGGAGGCTTTCAACCACTACGAATATGCTTTTAAACTCGCTCCTAACAACTACACAGCCCTTGCCTACAAAGGTGACGCGTTGCTTAAGCTCAAAAAATACAACGACGCCATCAACTGCTACATTGAAGCGCTCAATGGCGAAAACTTCAACAAGGGCGCATTAGACGGCATCGAGGACGCTGTGGAAGAAGTGCCAGATGTGGTGATTGCTAAGCTGAAAGCTCAGCACGTAAAGAGTCCGAAAGAGCAAATGTGGACAGGTATTTTGGCATCAATTCTGTATAACACCAAGAAATACGAAGAAGCCGCAAAATTATATAACGAATTGCTGCAAGACGAGCCAGAAGCACCAATCTACGCCGCACTTTCCGACACCCACAAAGAAATCGGCAACTATCAACAAGCACTCGACGACATAGATAAGGCTTTGGAACTGAACCCAGATGAGGCGAGCTACCTCGTAAAAAAAGCCTTGCTCTACCTCACTTTAGGCGACTACGACAAAGCCATTGAAGCGACTGATTCGTGCATTGAACTAAACCCGGACGTTAATTTTGCTTATGCCTTCAGAAGCTCTATCTATCAAGAGAAAAAGGACTACGACAAGGCGCTCGCAGATATAAACACTGCCATCAATTTAGGCGAAGCAACAAGCGACCAACTCCTTTTGAGAGCTCGAGTCTTACAAAAGTTGGGCAAAACCGACGAAGCGAAAAACGACTTTGAAGCCATTTTGGCCGACTCTGCAATCACATTCAACATGCCTTATGCAAACCTTTTCCTTGGCAATATGGATTTGGCTTTCGAACAAACCGACTCGCTCGT
>JAKSMA010000117.1 GCA_024400895.1 Muribaculaceae bacterium
GTGAGCAAGCTCCCAGTAAAATCTCGCACTCATCCCACCACCTTCCTTGCGGAAGACCACCATCCTCCGCAAGGCGAAAAACAAGATATAAACAATCCTGCTTCCGCCCCCCAACATAGTAGGAAGTCCGCAAGTCCATTCTTTGTTGCTTTCATAATTTACTTTTTCGACTTCTTTCTTCTTTTTCTTGCATCCGCCATCTAAAGGTTTCTCTTTTATGTATTCAGTGGATGCCTTTCTCTTGATAATTATTTTTTTACGACAAGAACAAATACAAATTAAAGACACAACAATCACTACACAGGAAAGTATTCTTGTGCAAAGTGAAATATATTGCTTCTTAATACACATTTAAATCTTATTTTATAAAATGCTCGTCCTAATTTATTCGTAAATATTGTGGGTTTCTATGTAGTCGCGAATGTATTCATCCAAGTTTTCTACTCTGTCAGCCCCAATAGCAGATTCAATTAAATCTTCATTATATTCTTCGCAACCTTCACATTCTTTATATCCATGTTTCTTAGCCCAATATATAGACACTAGCATATAACCTTTAATAATTGGTCCTTTATTATTTCCAAACAAATTACATTTTTTAAAATGAAATGCAGCTTGTCCATAAGCTGTGTGATATGTTGAATCTTTCTTTATGTTAGAAGCAACAATACAATATGTAATTTTTTGCTCTTCTTCTGACATGCTATCAAGCAGTGTATACAAAGAATCCAATGAAACATTTGGCATAGAATCCTCTTTCTTTGTTGTCTCAGTTGGGACTGGTTGTTTTGTAATTGCTTTTTTCTCTTTATCTATGGAATTCTCTCTGTTGCAGGAAGTTCTGCAGCAATAGACAAATCCAAATATCTAGAGCAAGTCGAGCATTACGATAAAAGTGTTTTGAAGATATTTTTTTTGTTTATCTTTCATTCTGGATGACTTTCTTTATACTCTTTGATTTTATCCTCACAATTATCCATGTCTTTGTCGTTCATGCATTCATTGCAAAAGACATAAATTCCTTTTTCATAGTTCACATAAAAATTGTCTTTTTGGACACCACGTTTTATGTTCCCACAATAAAGGTTAGAATGAAAGATGTAAACATAAATATTGTTCATAATATCATAATGTACATAATAATGTTTACTTTCTTTAGTTTCAGAGTTCTCCTCTGACTTAGACTCTGATTCAGACTTAGACTCTGAATTATTTTGACTAGTACAAGCAAAAGCTATAATTACAATTAATAATAAGTTAAGATATCTAATCATTGTATTTTGTATTGTTATTTGTTTTTCTAAAATATTTTTTTTGAAACTAGTTTCGGAAAATACGAGAAGGGACATGCCTTTGGCATGTTAAACGCGCCTCCCCATAAAACTCGTAAATCTGTTCAGCCTGATATGGCAAGTAAATCTGTTTTTCGCCGCAGGCGCGGTTTATCGTCCTTTGGCGTATGAAAAGCCCGCCAAAGGAGGTTTTGCTTGGTTTTTGTCTTTTTGAAGTCTACGAGGGTTTTGTGGGAAATGTAATCAACAGTAAATAACTATCCCCACTAAATTTCCACTACGCGACTACTTTTCTTCGTCTTCGTACCAAGTGGAGTACATCAGGTAGTTTTTGGCGATTTTCACGTTGATTTCCTTTGCTTGTGCTGGGTCGACCATCTTCTTGAACTTGGCAGGACTGCCAGCCCACAATTCGTTAGGGCCAATCTTGGTGCCACCAAGCACCACGCTACCAGCAGCCACAATGGCACCTTCGCCCACTTCTGCGTGGTCGAGCACGATGCTGCCCATACCAATGAGCGCCATGTCGTGGATAGTGGCACCATGCACCACCACATTGTGACCAATCGACACATCGTTGCCAATAGTGGTCACTGATTTCTCATACAAAGTGTGAATCACTGCATTGTCTTGAATGTTCACGCGGTTACCAATCTTGATAGTGTTGACATCGCCACGGAGCACAGCACCAAACCAGATGCTGCAGTCGTCGCCCATAGTCACGTCGCCCACGAGCACTGCGTTGTCGGCAAGGAAGCATCCTTTGCCCATTTTAGGGTCGAAGCCCCTAACTTTTCTGATAATTGCCATAAAATATATTTTTTATAAGTTGATTTCTTTACATTTTTCTTTAAGCCACAAGCGCTCATCGGCATTGAGCATCGGGCTCAAGCGCTCAACCACCATCGCATGGTATGCATTGATTTGCTTCACTTCTTCGCGAGTGAGCATGTCCATGTCAATGAGGGTGGTGTCGTATGGGAAGAGGGTGAGCGTTTCAAACTTGTAGAATTCGCCCCATTCTTCGCTCTGGCATGCTGGCACACACAGGATAAGGTTTTCGGTGCGGATGCCATATTCACCCGTCTTGTAGATGCCAGGCTCGTTGCTGGTAACCATGCCCAAAGCGAGTGGAGTTTCGTTGATTTGCATACGGATGCTCTGCGGACCTTCGTGGCAACCCAAGAAATGGCCGATGCCATGACCTGTGCCATGGAAGAATGTCATGCCCTCTTGCCAAAGCGGACCACGGGCGAGCACATCGAGTTGCACACCGGTAGTGCCCTTGGGGAACACCGCGCGGCTCAGCGCCAAATGGCCCTTGAGAATAAGCGTAAAATCATGCTTTTCGGCTTCTGTAGGATTGCCGAGGCTGACGGTGCGGGTCACATCGGTAGTACCTTCGAGATACTGGCCACCAGTGTCGATAAGCAGCAATCCGTTTGGCTCAAGCGTATAGGCCGACTCGTCGGTGGCTTCATAATGCACAATGGCGCCATGGTCTTTGTAGGCAGCAATCATGTGGAAACTGTCGCCTCTGCTCGATTCAAAAGTGGCACGCTCCTGCTGCAGACGGCGGTCAACATCCATTTCAGTGATGCCATTCGCCACATTCTGCTCCATCCACATCATCATGCGCACCATTGCCACGCCATCATAGAGCACCGCCTTGCGGAAACCTTCAATCTGACTTTCGTTTTTCACACCCTTGAGGGCGATGATGGGTGATGTGTGGTAAGTTTTGTTGCAAATCATAGCCTGGCCAAGAGCGTCGCTCACGCGGTCGGGGTCGAGCATCACAGTGTGCGAATCGCGGATTTTGCCGAGGTATTTCTCAATATCGTCGTAGTCTCTTACTCTGATGTTGTATTTCTTCAGATGGTCTTCCACTTCGCTGGTCACCTTTTCAGAATCGATGAAAAGCACGCGTTCGTATTCGCTCAAATAAGCGAACGAAATCACCACAGGCGTGTAGTCGACATCGCTGCCGCGAAGGTTGAAGAGCCAAGCGATATCGTCGAGCGATGTCACCAGGAGTCCGTCGGCTTCAGCTTCCTCCACCACTTCAAGCACACGCGAAATCTTGCTGCCGACATCTTCACCAGCGAGGGCTTCGTCGTGCACGAAAGCGGGATTCATCGGACGTGCCGGACGGTCGGACCAAATGGCCTCTGCAGCGCGGAAGTCGGGAGCAAACATAAAGCCGTTTTGGGCGCAAAACATCTCAATGCGATTAGCCTCAACGAGCGAGAACAGACGGCCGTCGATACCCAAAACCGAATCTTCGCCCAACACTTCGCCCAGCCACTGGAGCGTGGTGGGCTCGCCTTCCACACCTTCCTTGTGCAGACTGAAGCCCGAGCCTTCAAGTTGCTCTTCAGCCTGAAGGAAATAGCGGGAATCGGTCCAGAGGCCAGCTTCGTCGAGCGTGACCACGGCAGTGCCGTTGCTACCGGTAAAGCCGCTCACGAAATCACGGAATTTCCAGTGTTCAGCAGGATATTCACTCTGGTGCGGGTCGGTGCCGGGAATAATCACGGCATCAATGTGCTTGCTACGCATCAATTCGCGCAGCGCCTCAAGATGGGGATATGTATCTTTACTCATGATTCTTTTTATTGTGATTGTTTCACTACAAAGTTACGATTTTTCCACGAATACGCCACACGTCTGCCACAATATATCCACACCACACAAAAAAAAGAATGAGGGCTGATATCACATCTGCCCTCACCTTCAAGCAACAGGGAAATTACTAACCTATTGCTCCACTAGTCACTAATTAACGGTTTTTCTTACGCTATTGTCTATTATTACTTAACTAACTTACGTGTTGAAGATGTACCATCGGTGTAAGTGGTCACCACGATGTTCATGCCCTTGTGAGGAGCAGCGCTTTGCTGACCAGCTACGTTATAGTACTTCACATCTTTGATTTCACGAACTCCTGACACTTCGTAAAGCCCAGTCACCACATTCTGGGTGAAGTCAACTTCCACGAATGCCTCTGCCACATAGTAGAGCTCTTCGCTTGCAGCCTCAGCCAAAGCTTTCACCTTGTTGGCAGAAGCCTTCTTGTAGTAAGCACGAACGCGAAGCGATACTTGTGGGTGTTCAGCAGATGAGCCAAATGTGCTGGCAGTATATTCAATCACGCGACTGCCATCGTTGAAAGTCTGCTTTTCGCCACCGATACCAGTAAAGCCCATGGAAGAACCTTCCAAATTCATATTTTCATAGAAGAGGTAGTCGGTTGCACGGTTAGCCAGCTCTTCATACATTTCGTCGGCAGTTTCACAAGTGCGCCATACACGTACACCACCACCGGTGGTTTCAAACTCGCCAACTTCAGGCGAAGTAAGTGTCACATCGAGCAGGAAGTCGAAATAGTGGCTTCCATTATTGAAAGAGAATTCGCTCTTATTTTTCTTTGTAACAGTGGCATTCGCCAAAGTTGCATGAACTGCCACTTGGTTGGTGCCGTAGGTGTTGTCGCCCACCTTAACTGCAGCGCTAAACACAGTGCTTTCGCGCACTTCAGCGGTCACGAATTTTGAAGCAGAAAGGTCGGTGAGTTCACCCACTTGATTATGGTTACGATAGAGGATTGCGCCATCCACAGGTGCACTCACTTGAGGAACTGAAATGGCAAATCCGTTTTGATAATTCAATGTGTGCTTAACGTCGCCTGTGATTTCATCGAGTGTGTAACCTTCCTTGCCTTCTTCCATCATCACCTTAGCGGCTGTGGTAGCGGCATATACAGGAACGTTAACATCGTCGAAACTATAGTCGAGACTGTAAACATATGCGCCAGCCTTGTCACCACCATCAGCAGTGCTAACAGCAAAATAGTCAGTCAAAACCACTGGCTCTGCAGTGCTTCCGCTGAGCACATAAGGTTCAGCATCGTAGCGCAATGCATCTGTAGTGGCCATAGGGTTGCTATAAACGACATTATAGTTAGCACCATTGTTGGTGAAATTGATGGTCGCAACCGTCACCTTTTCGCCGGTAAGTTGATTTGTGCGATAGAGTGAACGGAACTTAATGCCCTTGTTTTCTTCTTTAACCGACAGTGTGAGTTGGTTCTTGTAGCTATTCTTCAAAGAGCCTTCCTCAAACACTGATTTCTTATCAACTGCGCTCACTTCAAATTCTGGAGCCACATCGAGATAGTAATCGAAAATGTTAGCACCTTCGTTAGTGAATTTCTGGTAGTAAACCACATAAACGGTGTGCACACCAGTCACAGACTTGAGACCATCGCTGATTGTGAGTTGGTTGCCCCAGCCGCCAGTTGCTTGGTGACGAACCACTGCGATAGGTTCAACTCCTGCAAGTTCTTCGTGAGCGTTATTCCAATCGTAAGTCTTACCACCTTCTTCAAGGTCGATATAGAGGCTGATGTTTGCAAATTCCTTATAATCAATCCAACCATCGTTACCAGTTGAATAATTCAAGCGAATCTTGTTGAAACGACCATCTTCAAAGTCAATGTTTTCAAGTTTGAGAACACTCTTTGAATTCGTCCAACCATAGTTACCACCACCGTCAGGCTGAGCTTGGTTGAGAGCTGCGTGGTTTTGTATCTTAATAGCACCAGCAGGGACATCGTTGCGCATAGTGTAGCACTTAGCGTTTTCGGTTGGAGTATCGTTTATCTTCACAAGAACTGGATAATCAGGGTCTGGTTCGTTGGGCCACAGTTCCGCCTTGAGGAAGTCGAGGTGCGTAAGATTGGTGCTACCACCACGCCACTTCACGAACACAGTGTGCTGGCCAGTTACAACTTGGTTGAGAGCCTGGGCCTTAGGATACCTATTGTCGCGAAGTTCCATACCGGTGAAGATGCTCGCAATCATATTTGATTGCACGCTTGCATCGTCGATATAAACTTCAAGTTTATCATTGGGTTGGTTGCTCCAGTGACTAACATAACCACAAACTTGCTTGTAATCACCATTTCCAAAATCGAGTGTGCCATAGTTTACAACTACACCTTCAGTAGTCCAACCCCAGCCACCGTCTCCGTCTTTACGGGTTTCAGATGAAGGGCTTGACTCGAGTTCAGAGTTTTCATAAGACAAACGAGTAGAAACCTGATTATAGTCAGATTTTTCATTTGGTCGGAGAAGCTGACCATTGCGAGGTTCCCAACCACCTTCAGCGTGGAAGTCGGCAGGAGAGAAAGCGTTCTTGTAGAAGTTCACTGAACGAACATTACCAGCGCCACCAACGAAAGTCAAGTAAACTTTCTTCACACCTGTAGGCTTCACGAAAGTCAAGCCTTCAACAGCCAAACGACCGCCTGAGAGGTCTTCGGGATTTGACACATTATAACCCATATTACCAGCAAGCTGAACATAGTTGCTGTAAGATTGAGTATGGGCAAGTGCAATTTGAGTGAAAGGGTGTGCCGATTCGTAGTCACCGTCACCAGCCCAGAGAACTGCGAAATTGCCATTACCACCCCAGCCTTGAGCAAAAGTAAGACCTGCAGCGAGATAGTTTTCGCTAAAATCAACTTCGCCAATGTAGACCAAGGTTTGACCGCTGGTGTTACCTATGTTGTTGGTCACGGGGTCGATGCGCGCTTCATTGAGCACCTCCATATAGGGGTTTTTCGCGCTCGTCTCAATAATGAGATCTTGTGCTTGCGCTATGGATAGCGAAGCGAGAAAAGTAAAAAGTAATAATATTCTTTTCATGAATAAATTAGTTGTTTATTAGTTGTTTTGTTGTTAAAATTTGATTTTCGTTATATCGCCGTTAATCTCTACTAAGTTTCTTCTAACTAAGTTTCTTCTAAGTAATTTGGTTTAATAATAGCAGAATCCAAGTTTTTAGACCAATAGAAATTTTCACTGGTGCAAAATTACTTTAATAAAACACATCTATATATCCACCTCCGCTCATTAAATAATAAAAAACCGACTCCCGCCATTTTTTTCACATCTTGCTACCATTTTTATATTTGCAACGAAATTTACATCTACCCTCCTCCAGAGTACCCCACACCCCCATTTTATAGCTCTATAAGGGGGGGGCGGGGTTAACATGCCAAAGGCATGTACCGAAGTGGGGGTGGTAGTGTTGAAATGTTTATATCTTGTTTATCGCCTTGCGGAGGGTGGTGGCCTTCCGCAAGGAAGGTGGTGGGATGAGTG
>JAKSMA010000118.1 GCA_024400895.1 Muribaculaceae bacterium
GGCTTTGCAGGAGGCATGTGCGGTGTCGAGTGGCAGTTTTTTTACGCGTGCCACATCCTTGATGGAGTTTGTGGTTGCCATAGCTCCATAGGTGATAATGTGTGCACAGTTCTCATGACCGTATTTGTCCATTACCCATTTCAACACCCATTTGCGTCCGTCGTCGTCGAAGTCGGTATCGATATCAGGAAGATTGACACGGTCGGGGTTAAGAAAACGTTCGAACAGCAAGTCGTATTTAAGTGGGTCAATTTTTGTGATTCCAAGACAGTAGGCCACGGTAGAACCCGCAGCTGAACCACGCCCCGGTCCAACAATCACGCCAAGCTCTTTGCGGGCTGCATCAATAAAGTCTGACACGATTAGAAAGTAGCCAGGGAAACCCATGGTCTTCATTACATGGAGCTCAAAGTCGACCTGCTCCAATACATTTTCAGGGATCGGGTCGCCATAAAGTCTTTTTGCGCCATCATATGCCAACTTTTTCAAGTATTCTGCCTCGAATTTAATGCGGTACACTTTGTCGAAACCGCCAAGAGATTCAATCTTCTTCATCCCTTCCTCGCGAGGAAGCGTGTTGTTGCCTTTTTCATCTGAAGAAAATTCTTTCAAAAGGTCTTCTTCTGAAAATTTCTTTCGAATATCCTCTTCCGTCCCGAATTCAGCAGGGATTGGGAAGTTTGGCATGATTGGACCATGCTCAATATTGTAGATTTCTACTTTGTCTAAAATTTCAAGTGTGTTGGAGAGCGATTCAGGCACATCGGCGAATATCTCGTTCATCTCTTGCTGCGATTTAAGATACTCCTCCTTAGTGTATCTCATTCGATTTGGGTCTTCGTAGTCTGCCCCAGTTCCGATGCAGAGCAAGATGTCGTGTGCTTCAGCATAGTCTCTTTTCTCAAAGTGTACGTCATTGGTACATATGAGTTTAATGCCTTCTCTCTTTGCCATTGGGATGAGCACTTTGTTCACTTCTTCTTGAAGTGTAAAAGTCTCTCTGTTGGCAATCGCACTTGGGTCTTTAACTTCGTGGCGTTGTAGTTCCAGATAGAAATCGTCGCCAAACACTTCATGATACCATTTGCATGCTTCTTCAGCTCCTGCTATGTCGCCGGCTAAAATCTTTTTGGGGATTTCGCCACCGATACATGCGGAACAAACGATGAGGTCTTCATGGTATTTTGCTAAATCTTCACGGTCGGTACGGGCACGGTAATAGAAACCGTCAACCCATGCCCTACTCACCAGTTTAATGAGGTTTTTGTAACCATTGTAGTTCTTTGCCAGAACCAACAAGTGGTAGTTGCCCTTGGTCTTTTCTTCTTTTTTTCCGGGAGCTACATACATTTCACGACCCAGGATGGGCTTGAATGGCTCGAGGCCTTCTTTTTTGCGTGTTTTGTTGACTTTTGCACAGTAGTCTGAAAATTCTTTGATACCGTACATCACACCGTGGTCGGTGAGCGCCAACCCTTTCATGCCGTCTTCTATCGCCAAGTCGACGAGCTTAGGTATTTTGGATTTACCGTCGAGGACGGAGAAATCACTGTGTACATGTAAATGAACAAATGGTTCCATAAATATAAAATAATGATTTAAGTTTAAGCATTCAAATTTACACATTATATATCTTCTATTCAAAATTTCAGCTTACAACTTATTAACATTCGTGCTTTTTGTGTAGTTAAATATTACTAATAAGTGACTGCCGATTTGTGTGTGCGATAAATTTGCAGTTATTTTGAATAATAAAAGTTCAATCTATGAAATTCGGATTAATCCTCTTTCTGTTAGGGCAAGCTTATGTCTCGTGGCGAACATTCAAAATTTTGCCTTTTCTTTTTTGGGGGAAAGTTCTGGTTGTGGTTTTGATGCTTTTGGCTCTTCTGTCGCTTGTTTGGCGATTTGTTAGGATGTTCCAAGGTGTTTCCAGTCTTCAGTTTGACACGTTTCTTTATAATGTGGGCACGTCATGGCTCATAGTGATGCTTTATTTGCTGTTGGCTTTTCTTGTGATGGATGTGGGAGTGCTTTTGCATTTGATTCCCAAAGGATTCAATCATGATTCAGCTAAAGCGTCATTGGTAGTGTTTGGTGTAGTCTTTGCTCTAATGGCATATGGATATCTGCATTACGATTCTAAGAATAAGGTGGAATTAGCAGTGACCACGACGAAGGTGCTCCCAAAACCGCTTAAGGTGGTGATGATTAGTGATGTGCATCTTGGTTACCATATTAAGAAAAAGGAATTTTCTGAATGGGTGGATTTGATAAATGCTGAGCAACCTGATTTCGTTTTGATTGCGGGTGATATAGTCGATATCAGTATCTTGCCTATCAAGGAGCAGCATTTAGAAGAGGAATTTAAGAGGTTGAAAGCTCCTGTGTATGCTTGCTTTGGCAACCATGAGTATATCAGTGGCAAAGCCGATGCTGAGAAATTTTATAAATCAGCGGGTATCCACCTCTTGAAAGATAGTGTAGCAGCGTTCGCTGGAGTGAATATTGTGGGGCGTGACGACAGAATGAATGGGCATCGTGCCACCTTACATTCACTGATGCAGAAGGTTGACAAAGACCAATTCACGATATTGATTGATCACCAGCCGTATCATCTTGAACAGGCGGAGCGAGAAGGCGTTGATTTCCAGTTTAGTGGACACACCCACGAAGGGCAAGTTTGGCCAATCAGTTTGATTACGGGTGCTATGTATGAGAAAGACCACGGAAGTCACCAGAGAGGCAACACACAATACTACATTAGCTCGGGTATTGGTATCTGGGGTGGCAAGTTCCGCATCGGGACAAGTTCAGAATATGTAGTGGCAACGATTACTTCTTCAAAGAAAAACTAATCAAAGTAGATTTTTCCGAAAAAATCGGGAAGGTGAAAATTAGGTTTGTCCGATTTTATCGGAGCCCAAGATAAATAGTGTGGATGCTCAGCCTTTCCCGCGCATTTGTAGAAGTTTCCGAAAAGGTGCGAAAGGTTTCCGCTGTCGTTTAATTTGATTAGGGTGCGAGGTATCGCCACAGTTAATGTCCAGATGTGAATTCCCTTCTTTTCTCCAAATGTCACATTGCCGAGAGAAGCATAGCGCTTGATTGATGCGATTTCGCTGTCGTTTAGGCGTATGGCATTAGGACGAGTTTCTCTGTGGCTTGCATTTACAGCACCAATGCAATTGAATTCAAAATTCCAGTATTCTTTGCTGTTGGGCGTTTTCAAGAAAAATTCAACGCAACTATCGTCGGCTACAGGACTTAAATTCTTTTCGTTCATGGCGCGCAATCCATTTTCTCTTACGATGAAATGGACATAAATATATTGCTTCGAGTATGCCCCAGCCACCATGCAAATGGGCTGATAACTCGCGACCTCGGGCCAATTTACGGATTGAATGGCGGATTTCGGAAAATTATTCTCGATATACACTCCACAGTCTTGCATGTTTAGATTGTCGAGAGCGTCGCAACGATAGAAATGGATGGAATTTTGCATAAGGGTTAGTTGATATAATGCATCAAACCGGTGACAAGGCCATATACAGAAAGAATGAGGATGATAATACCTATCACAATATTGATTACCCACATACTTCTAATGTTGAAATGTGACCTCACGGCATTCACTAAGAATGTGATAAGAGTCCACCATACGATAGCCCCTACGAGGATGAATCCATAGCCAATGATGATGAGCGGCCAAGGCATTTCTGTGGAAGGAAAGCCGAATCGTGCAAAAAGTGGAATGATGAGAAATACAAGAAGTGGGTTCGACAAGGTCAGTAGGAATCCTGTCCCCATTTCCTGATAGTGATTTTCTTTCTTGTCGGAGGTGTCCTTGATTTCTTTCGCGGGGTTTCTTTTTATAAGGAAAACGCCGAATACAAGAAGGATAACACTGCCGAAAATTTGCAGGGGAGCTTGGTTAGCTTCAATTACTTTGTTGACAAACGACATACCCATACCAGTGAGCAAGCAATAAAGCAAGTCGGAAATAGCTGCGCCAAGCCCTGTCCACCAGCCTGCTTCACGCCCTTTGTTCAGGGTGCGTTGCACGCAAAGTATTCCAATTGGGCCCATCGGCGCGGAAAGAATCACGCCGATAGCGAAACAACCTAATATTGTAGATATGAGTAATTCCATTTGTTTGCCGCATAAAATGCAGTTTGCAAAGTTAATTAAAAAAAATTAAAAAATCACACTTTTTTATGGTGTTGATATGAATTAGAACCCCATTTAATCGTTTTTTTTCGCCATTTTCTTTAACTTTGCGGAGATATCACAGTTAAATCTTATGTGCAGGCTTTTTGTATTATTAATATTTGTCCTACTTTTTGGTCATCGATGCGTTGCTGAAACGGTTTCGTTTTACAACACTGTGTATAATTCCTTTCTGGATTTTTCGATAAATGATCAAGTGAAAGAAAACGGGCAATCGTTATGTGTTAAAAACTCCAGCGACACTACGATGCTTGTGTTGAACAAACGAACTGTAAGTGAAAGTGAGTATAGATTCCTGGTGAGATTTTCAAATGCGAAATCTAAGAAAAATCACCACTCCCCTGCCGCTTGTGGTTTGGTGTTGTTCTATAAAAATCCGGCAGATTACATGCTACTTGAGTTGGCTCCCTACAATACGTATCCTTTTGATGAAATGCGTGATGAACGATTGGCAAAAGTTGCTTTGTATAAGGTGACAGGAAGTAAAAAAGAGAAAGTTAACGAACACGTTGTGTCCACTGGTATTAACCTTTATGATGGACTGAATATTTTGTGCGTTGAAGTCTCGCAATGTTCTGTCAATGTTTTTGTAGGGGATAAAAATCTTAACAAGTTGTTTAGTGCCGACATTCCTTTACGTCGAGGCGCTGATGCAATGGGACTGGCAGTGGAGCCTAATGGTGAAATGCTTGTAGAACGTACAATGCTTTCTTATGATAGGAAAGAGACCGTTAAGAACCAAACAGATTGGACTATTGCTAAACTTGATGCGTATTTTGAAAATTCAAGAAACCCGTTTGAAGGCTACTGGGAATACCTTGACAGAGATATGGACGATGATATCGCTCGTCTGGGTGGACGGTATAAAGTTGCTTTAGTTGATAACGGAAATGGTTTTGATGTTGTCTATGTTTCTGGCGCTCAAGTTAAAAAGAGTGAGTGGCGTGAAGGTATGCTTAAAGGACGGCTTACGAAAACTATTTTCACTGACAACTATAATGCCTACTGGATAGATTCCACTTTTCGCCCTATTGAAGAGGATGTGAACGGCTTTTTTGAAAGTGGAGTGATACTGAACATGTCGTTCCCTGTCTATAAATCTCAAATCCGTTTCTCCAAAGTACTCTGATGGTATTAGAAAAAGGCATCGGTCAAATGTTGATTGACCGATGCCTTTGATGTTTGTGAATTGACCAAATTAATAGTTACGAGCGAAGATTACGCGGCGCTTGCTTGGCTTGCCAGTGTAAACGCACTTGCCTTCTTCTTCCTCACCGTCCAATGGAATGCAACGAATAGTGGCTTTGGTCTCTTCCTTGATTTTTTCTTCTGTTTCGGTTGTTCCGTCCCAGTGTGCGAGAATGAAACCACCCTTTTCAATCTGATCTTTGAATTCTTCCCAAGTGTCAACCTTACTGGTCATTTCCAGACGGTGATTCAACGCCTTGGTGTAGATGTTTTCTTGGATTTTGTCAAGAAGATCCACTACATAGTCTTCTATGCCTTCGATTGATACAGTTCCCTTTCCACGTGTATCGCGACGCATCACTTCGATTGTGCCGTTTTCAATGTCGCGCGCGCCAAGCACGAGGCGTACAGGCACGCCCTTGAGTTCATAGTCCGCGAATTTGAAGCCTGGACGCTTGTTGTCGGCATTGTCGTATTTCACTGAAATACCTTGCTTCTTCAAGTTCTCCACGATAGGAGCAACCTTAGCGTTGACAGTGTCGAGTTGTTCTTGGCTGCGGTAAATAGGAACGATAACCACTTGGATTGGGGCTAACTTTGGAGGGAGCACCAAACCGTTGTCGTCGCTGTGAGTCATGATAAGGGCGCCCATCAGGCGAGTAGACACACCCCATGAAGTTGCCCAAACATAATCAAGCTTGTTTTCGTTGTTGATAAACTTCACATCAAATGCTTTTGCGAAGTTTTGGCCGAGGAAGTGTGAAGTTCCGCTTTGGAGAGCCTTGCCATCTTGCATCATTGCTTCAATGGTGTAGGTTTCAAGAGCACCAGCAAAGCGTTCGTTAGCAGTTTTTACGCCCTTCACTACAGGCACTGCCATGTATTTTTCAGCGAAGTCGCCATATACATTAAGCATTTCAATAGCCTTTTCTTGGGCTTCTTCCTTAGTGGCATGAGCGGTGTGGCCTTCTTGCCAGAGGAACTCAGCGGTGCGGAGGAAAAGACGGGTACGCATTTCCCAACGGAACACATTTGCCCATTGGTTGACGAGCAATGGGAGGTCGCGGTAAGAATTAATCCAGTTGCGGTAGGTGTTCCAGATGATGGTTTCACTTGTGGGGCGAATAATAAGTTCTTCCTCCAAACGAGCTTCAGGATCGACAACAACGCCTTGTCCGTCAGGATTGTTTTTCAAGCGATAGTGAGTGACGACTGCACATTCTTTTGCAAAACCTTCTACGTGATCAGCTTCCTTGCTGAGGAATGATTTTGGAATAAGCAATGGGAAATAAGCATTTTGCACACCTGTTTCTTTAAACATTGAATCGAGTTGGTGTTGCATCTTTTCCCAGATTGCGTAACCATAAGGCTTGATAACCATACAACCGCGAACTGCAGATTGCTCTGCAAGGTCGGCTTTGATTACAAGCTCATTATACCATTGAGAGTAATTGTCGGCTCTCTTGGTCAAATCTTTTAATTCTTTTGCCATTTTTTATAATTATGTTATTATTTTCTTTTTTTATTTGCTGTTTTTGCGCCTACTGCACCCCGTTTGGCTTGTTCTACCATTTCATCGCCAGGAACAAGGTATATTTCCAAACGGCGATTCAGACGGCGCTTTTCCATAGAATTGTTGTCTTTCAGGGGCTGAAGGTCGCCAAAAGCGTATGGCACGACAAATTCAGTGCTGCCATTGGCATCAAACCAATCGTAAATCGCATTTACTCTGCTGCTTGTGAATCTTGTGGAGTATTCACGTGTGCCAGTGTTGTCGCTATGCATAACAAGGAGCATTTTATATAAGCCTGGCGATTTTGTGAATTTGAGCAATTTACTGAGTGTTTCCTTGCTTTTGCTCATCAAGATGGTGTCGTTTGGAGCAAATAATTCATCGGCAGGAATAGTGACGATAATCACTTCCCCATTACGCATGAGCTCAACTTCCAGGTTGTTGTTAATCAAGCTTATTGCCTGCTCGTTTTGGTAGTCTTGAATTCTTTGCG
>JAKSMA010000119.1 GCA_024400895.1 Muribaculaceae bacterium
ATTCTGGCTTCAAGAGCAAGGTCTCTTTGTCATAAGGAAGAACACTCCATTCATGGACATTCTCTGATGAGGTAGCGCTCCAATATGTTTCCTTGCTGTAGCCCCATTGCATGGCTTTTTTCCATACAATATTCACTGTGGGTTTCAGTGTGATTGAAGTATAGTGGGGTTCTGTCTCGCCCCAGCCAAAGAAATCACCGGGTTCAGTAGGTTCTGTGGCTCCCACATTGCAGGTTGCCCACATTGTGCCAGAGGGGAGACCCAGGTCAACGTACTCATGCTTCTCCTGTACCCATGTAACCCTAGAGTCAGCAGCTACAGTAAATACTTGTGTTGTACCATCTATTGACTGTACATACATTTTTGTGGTAGTCGGGGTCTGTGCCCATGCTCCCATGGCCACTGTCAGCAGTGACGCTATCAATAATTTTGTTCTCATTGTCAATGATTTTATGTTGTAATTTGTCCCCAAAAGTACTCATTTTTTTTTTACTGCAGTTGGTTTTATGAAAAAAAAAGTAAATGGCGGGAAAAAGTGGCTGAATGCACCAATTTTCAGTGCGTTTTTACCACTTTCGCTTGGGATAATCACTTTTTGGGGTTAGAATTTTTCACTGCGAGCAATTTGGTGTAACTTTGTATCTTAATGTGGAAAATCTGCCATATTCGGGACGAACGCTTTTGGCACATTTTTTGCAGTTACAATATTTTAAACAAAAGAAATTACAAAAAACAAATAAATGACTGAAAACAAAGAATTAATTCAAGCCATTATCGAAGGTGCCCAAGAGAAGAAAGCGCACCAAATCGTACATGTCGACATGAGTGAAATTGAGAGCGCTTCTACAGGCGATTTCGTGATATGCACAGGCAATAGCACTATGCAGGTAGATGCCGTTGCCGACAGTATTCGTGAGTATGTGGAAGAAAAACTCGGCACTCGCCCATTCAACTACGACGGTTACCAGAATTCGCAATGGATTGTGCTCGACTATGGCAACGTGTATGTGCATGTATTCCTTCCTGAATTCCGCGAGCGCTATCGCTTGGAGGAACTCTGGGCCGATGCTGTGGTCAATGAAATTGAGGATATTTACTAACAGTAAGAAACATAATAAATCTGATATCTTTAAGTAAATGAAATTATTCGGAAACAAAGATAACAAGTCGGGTGGGGGATTGAAATTCAACATCTATTGGCTGTATGCACTTATTTTTATGGTGCTCATCGGCATCTACTACACCGGTGAAGGCTCTTCGAAGAAGGAGATGCCTTGGACTGACTTTGAGGGATGGGTGCAGAAAAAGGCTGTTAGCCACATCGTGGTGCATGCCAACCAAGGCGAAGCAGAGGCGGAGATTACCGATGCCTATGCTAAGCAGGTGATGGGTAAAGACTTCCAACCAACCCCAGGCAACAAAGCTGTGATTTCTACCACCATTCCAAGTGCCGACAAGTTTGAAGACCGTGTTGATGCTTGGCGTAAGGCTGGCGTGTTCAACGGCAAGGTGGAATACGATCGTCACAGCTCGTTCTCCAGCATCTTCTGGTCGTTCGGTCCACTGCTGCTTATTGTGCTGTTTTGGATATTCATCATGCGCCGTATGGGCGGCGGTGGTGGCGGCGGTGTGTTCAGTGTGGGCAAATCGCGCGCGAAACTCCACAATAAGGACAAGGATAAAGATGTGACATTTGCCGATGTGGCAGGGATGGAACGCGAAAAGAAGGAGGTGAGCGAAGTGGTGGAATTCCTCAAGAATCCAAAGCGCTACACCGAACTCGGCGGTACCATTCCGAAAGGTGTGCTCCTTGTGGGCCCTCCAGGAACGGGTAAGACCCTTCTTGCCAAGGCTGTGGCTGGCGAAGCCAATGTGCCTTTCTTCTCTATGTCGGGTAGCGACTTTGTAGAGATGTTTGTGGGTGTGGGTGCATCACGCGTTCGCGACCTTTTCCAACAGGCAAAAGACAAGTCGCCATGTATCATCTTCATTGATGAAATCGACGCTATCGGCCGAGCTCGTAGCGTGAAGAACGAATTCTCTCGCAACGATGAACGTGAAAACACGCTCAATCAGTTGCTCACCGAGATGGACGGCTTTGGCAACAATAGCGGCATCATCGTGTTGGCTGCCACCAACCGTGCCGATGTACTTGACAAGGCGCTTTTGCGTGCAGGTCGCTTCGACCGCCAAATCTATATGGGCAATCCTTCGCTCGACGACCGCGTGGGCATCTTCAAGGTGCATTTGAAGAAGGTGAAGTGCGACGGCAGTGTTGACCTTGACAAATTGGCACGTATGACAGCTGGTCTTTCGGGTGCGGATATTGCCAACATTTGCAATGAGGCGTCGCTATTGGCTGCCCGTCAAGGTAAGAAGGCTGTGCAACAGCCCGATTTCGTGGCAGCAATCGACCGCGTGACTCGCCAGCTCGACAAGCCTACACGCATGACCGACACGGTGACATTTGAAGATATTGCTGGCATGAAGCGCCCTAAGCGTGAAGTGCGTGAAATTATCAACTTCCTCCATAATCCTGAGCAATTCACCCGTTTAGGCGGTGTGATTCCTCGTGGTGTGCTCCTTGTGGGCCCTCCAGGTTCGGGTAAGACAATGCTCGCCAAGGCTGTGGCTGGCGAAGCCAATGTGCCATTCTTCTCCACCAGTGCCGCTGAATTCCAAGGCGAATTCATGGGCTCGGGTGTGAGTCGTGTTCGCGAACTTTTCCGCAATGCGAAGGAAAAGTCGCCTTGCATTATCTTTATCGACGAAATCGACGCTATCGGCAGCCGCTCCAACCGCAATGGTGAGCGTGAAATCACACTCAACCAGTTGTTGGCTGAAATGGATGGCTATGGAACAAATAATGGCGTGATTGTGATGGGCGCCACCAACCGTGTCGAACTCATCGACTCGGCACTGATTCGCCCAGGTCGTTTCGACCGTCAAATCTATGTTGGTTTCCCTGAAAAGGACGACCGCATTGAGTTGTACAACCTCTATCTCAACCGCATTTCTATCGATATGGAAAAGGTGGATGTGGAGGAATTGGCGCGTAGGTCGTCGGGCTTCAGTGCCGCTGAAATCGCCAATGTGTGCAACGACGCTGCACTTCAGGCAGCTTCGCAATATAGCGATATCGTGACCCAAGAGCACTTGATGAATTCGATTGAAAAAGTGCGTAAGGGACTTGATTTCGAAACCAAGTTGGCCAACACTGTCACTTTCGACGATGTGGCTGGCGTGAAGAAATCGAAGGGCAAGATGCTTGAAATCGTTGATTTCTTGAAGCGCCCCGATTACTATACCCGCCTCGGTGCTAAAATCCCTCGTGGCGTATTGCTCTCGGGTCCTACCGGCACTGGTAAGACGCTACTCGCAAAAGCCGTGGCAAATGGTGCAGATGTGCCTTTCGTATCGGTTACTGGCCCAGATTTGGCCAATCCGTATGCCGACCCAATCACTCGCTTGCACGCTATCTTTAAAGAAGCTCGCGAAAAATCGCCATGCGTGGTGTTTATCGACGAGATTGAAGCCATTGGCGCTAAGCGTAGCGAAGTGATGTCCGACCAAAGTCGCACTCCAGCTTTGTCGCAATTGCTCGTGGAGATGGACGGCATGGGTAACAACAGCGGTGTGATTGTGCTCGCTGCTTGCAATAACCAAGATTCGCTCGACAAGTCGCTCTTGCGTCCAGGCCGCCTCGACCGCCATATCTATGTGGCTCAGCCAAATTCAGAAGAAAGAGCCGAAATTTTCCGTCTCTATCTGAAAGATGTGAAGGTGGGCGAAGACATTGATGTGACCGACTTGGCACAAATCACTTCGGGCTTCAGTGGTGCCGACATTGCCAAGGTGTGCAACGACGCCACCCTCAATGCCACCACCAAGGATGAGGAAACCGTGACCCGCCAATATTTCGTGATGGCTATCGACAACATCCGAAAAGGATTGGAAGACAAGCAGAGCGAAGTGGGCTCTATCAAGTTCGACGATGTGGCTGGCATGGAAGAAGCCAAGCAAGAAGTGACTGAAATTGTCGACTTCCTCAAGAATCCTGAGAAATATAGCCGCCTTGGCGGTAGAGTGCCTAAGGGCGCTTTGCTCGTTGGCCCTCCAGGCACTGGTAAGACCATGCTTGCAAGAGCAGTGGCTGGCGAAGCCAATGTGCCATTCTTCTCGCGCTCAGGTTCTCAATTTGTTGAGAAATTTGTGGGTGTGGGTGCATCTCGCGTGCGTGAACTCTTTGCAGAAGCCAAGGAAAAGGCACCATGTGTGGTGTTTATCGACGAAATTGATGCCGTGGGCACAAAGCGTAGCAATGAAGGTTTCAATAGCGAGCACGACCAGACGCTCAACCAGTTGCTCACTGAAATGGATGGTATCGATGGCGCAAGCGGTGTAATCGTATTGGCAGCCACCAACCGCGAAGATATCCTCGACGATGCGTTGCTTCGTCCGGGTCGCTTCGACCGAAAGGTGCATGTCACTCTTCCTGCACTCTCCGACCGTGAAGCCATCTTTAAGGTGCACTTGAAGAAGGTGAGGGTGGATGAATCTGTTGATTTAAATCAACTTGCACGTCAGACTACAGGCATGAGCGGTGCTGAAATTGCCAATGTTTGTAATGAGGCAGCCATCATTGCCGCGCGACAAAATCACGATGCTGTGACTATGGCCGATTTCAATGAGGCTATCGACAAGGTGACCATGGGATTGGAGAACAAGTCGATGCTGATGACGCGTCAGGATGTGTACGAAACAGCCGTTCACGAAGCTGGTCACACCACTGCCATCTGGTTGCTTGAGCATGCCGAGCCATTGGTGAAGATTTCTGTTGTGCCTCGCGGTCATGCATTGGGTGTGAATATCCTGCTCCCAGAAGAAAGGGTAGGGTACACCAAGCAGGCGTTCCTCGACAAGATTTGTACCTTTATGGGCGGCCGTGCTGCAGAGGAATTGTTCTTGGGAACTATCGGCACTGGTGCCCTCAATGATATGCAGCAAGCCACACGCATTGCTCGCAACATGGTGATGTATTATGGTATGAGCGAGAAGATGCCTAACATCTCATATTATGATCCTCAAGGCCAACTCGGTCAGCGCCCATATAGCGACGAGCGTGCCCGACTGATAGATGAGGAAACTTCGCGCATCGTCAATGAACAATACGAGC
Organism: Muribaculaceae bacterium; assembly: GCA_024400895.1. GTDB lineage: Bacteria > Bacteroidota > Bacteroidia > Bacteroidales > Muribaculaceae > Sodaliphilus. The sequence goes on from JAKSMA010000119.1 coordinate 5,177, forward strand.
GTGCTAAGCAGCTTATCTCTTCGCACACCGATGAGCACCACAAGGTGGTAGATGCTTTGATGGAGAAGGAAGTAATCTTCGCCGACGATGTAGAAGCTATCTTTGGCAAGCGCCCTTGGAAGAGCCGCACCGAGCAATTGCAAGAAGTGGCAGAAGAGCGCAAGCGCAAAGCTGAGGCAGAGAAGGCTGCGAAGGAAGCAGAAGAGGCTGCAAGAAAAGCAGAAGAAGACGCAAAGGCTGCAGCAGAGGCAGAGAAGGCTTCAGCGGAAGCCGAGAAGGCTGTGAAGGAAGCAGAAGAGGCTGCAGCGGAAGCCGAGAAGGAAGCTCAGCAATCTTCAGAGCAAAATGATGCTCCAGCCGATGCTCAAGCACCTCCACCATTCTCTTCCGAAGATGATTGACAGTCGCCAGTGGCGAAATTGTAAATAACAAATGAGGGCACGTCAGAAATTCACCGACGTGCCCTCATTGTATTCGGGAGTTTGTTTTTACACTTGTTTGCGATTAGTATTCGCCACCCATTCTTGGGATGTTTTCTCCTGGAAGCTTTTTGCGGATGGTGCAAGGACTATTGCGGAATGTTTTGGCTTTTTCGCGGTGTACGAGAAAATCGATTTTTCTGCTGTGAGCCATCTTGTCCTTCACAATCCAAAGGCCATTGACCCAAGGAGTCTTGTGTCCGGTTACTACGATGGTGTCGTTGAATCTGAAGCCTTCGTGGTAGAGGTCAAGTGAAAGAGCCACCCAGCGGTCTTCGCCTGAAAGCACTTTTGAAGCATTAATGCGATCGCCACTTGCTGTACCTTTGCCGTATTTACCACCTGCGTAATACATTGTTGATTTCACAGAAAATTCCTTTTGTGCAAATGCAATGGAGGAAAAACATAAAATAATTAGAACGATTGAAAATATTCGTTTCATTTAATTCTTTTTTAGGGTGAAAATCACCTGGTTCTACATGATTAATTTGCTCAAAAATTTAGGGCAAATTTGTTTTAAAATTGGCGTAAAAAATAGAAATACGCTCATACTACTTTTGCAAAGTTATGGTATTTGGTTGAAAGTCAGCGTGTTTAATAAATTTTTAACTTTGCTGTTAAATTGTGTTTCAACACAAGGCTTGCACAAAATTTAAGTTTTTGTGTCGTTTTTAAGGCGCTGATTCTTGCATTTTAGTTTTTCGGCGTGGAATTGATTTGAAGGAAGTGAGTGGTAAATAAAGCGGCCAAGATGTTAATTATTTTAACATCTTGGCCGCTAAATGATATTGTTTATTATATGCTTAGCTACTTAAACTCTATATGGACGATGTCCAATGCAATAGTAGTTTAAGCCGTAGCGATTTAGCTCTGCAGGGTCGTAGATATTGCGCCCATCAATCACTGTGTTTCCCTTCATGTTTTCCACTACACGTTCCCATGATGGAACACGGAAAGTTTTCCATTCAGTGGCGATGACCAGTGCATCGGCTTTTTCTGTAACGGCATATTTGTCTTTGCCATAGGTAATAGCTGGATTTTCGCCCAGCCTTCGCTTAGCCTCATTCATAGCAATGGGGTCGAAGGTCTGAATTTTTGCCCCAGCAGCCAGCAGTTCGTTGATGAGAATCAACGCTGGCGCCTCACGCATATCGTCGGTTTCGGGTTTGAATGAAAGTCCCCAAAGGGCAATCGTTTTTCCAGCAAGAGCCTCGCTCGAACCGAAGTGTTCACAGAGTTTGTTGAAGAGGGTGTGCTTCTGGCTTTCGTTTACAGCTTCCACTGCTTCCACTACCTTCATAGGGCAGTCGTTTTCGTGGCCTGTATGAATCAATGCCTTCACATCTTTTGGGAAGCAACTGCCTCCATAACCGCAACCGGGATACATGAATTTGCTACCAATGCGTGCATCGCTGGTGATACCTGCACGAACCGAACGAACATCTGCTCCAACTTTTTCGCATAGGTTGGCAATGTCGTTCATGAAGCTGATGCGTGTTGCAAGCATTGCATTAGCAGCATATTTGGTCATTTCTGCCGATGGAATGTCCATGAATATGACTCGGAAACTGTTGAGCATAAATGGCTTGTAGAGGCGTTCCATCAATTTTCGCGCTCTGGTTGAATCTGTGCCCACTACCACGCGGTCTGGGCTCATGAAATCTTTCAGTGCTGCGCCTTCTTTCAAGAATTCGGGATTGCTGGCTACGTCAAATTCAATGTTGAC
>JAKSMA010000012.1 GCA_024400895.1 Muribaculaceae bacterium
CGGGATATTGTTGATGTTGATGTTGTGATTTTAAAGTATAGATATGTATTATTTGCAATTAATTTAGTAATTTTGCAAAAACAATTATAAATTAACAAACTGTCGGCGTCTTTTTTATGATTGCATGACATGACAAGATTTAAGGCACTTAAAAGAGATGAGCAAAATCACTGACTTCTTTTCTATGACACGCCGAGAGCGTGTTGGCACGTTGGTGGTGCTTTTGATGCTCGCTTTTGCCATCCTTTTCTCCTATTGCTCAGGCCAATGGCGAGAGCGCGAACAGCCAGAATGTCAACCGGGTGCGGATGTGTTTCGCAAGTTGGTCGATTCTGTAGGCGTTCAGAAGCCATTCGATACGAGTAGCGGAAAAGTTGGGAGTCCAGTCGAAGGTGAGTCTGGGTCTTCTGCTGAAGAATCAAGAAGAGCGGCAGGCTCAAAATTTAATAAGGACAGGTCTGGCAACGCTTCAGAAAACCTGCAGCAGAAGCCTGCTAATGGAGTAATGGACGAAGTGCCATCTTTTTAAATTTATTACATTTTCAGACTAAATGAAATTATGACTGAAAGAGCGCAATTTGTAACACGATTAGGAGCGATAGCTGCCACGGTTGGTTCGGCTGTCGGTTTAGGTAATATTTGGGGATTTCCTTGCTCTGCAGGCAGCAATGGCGGGGGAGCTTTCCTTTTGATATACTTGGGATGTGTTTTCCTTGTGGGTATTCCTGTAATTTTATGTGAATTTGTGATTGGCCGTGGTACACATAAAAATGTGTCTGGTGCATTGAAACAATTGGCGCCTGGCACAAAACTTCATTGGTTCTCGTATGTGGGCATTTGTGCGTCGATTATGATTTTAAGTTTCTACAGTGTGATTTGCGGCTGGGTTGTGGAATATCTCATACAGGCTATTTCTGGCAATTTGAGTTCGCAAAGTAGCGACGAATACGAAAAAATGTTTGGTGCTTTCGTTTCTAATCCCTGGAGAAGCTCTCTGTGGACATTGTTATTCCTGCTCATCAATTTCTTGGTTTTGCGTCGTGGTATTAAAAAAGGGATTGAAAAAGTGGCAAATCTTCTGATGCCGATTCTTTTCGTGATTCTTATCGTGTTCTGTGTCAATGCCCTTACTCTCGACACTGCTAAAGATGGATTGAGCTTTTTGTTTCACCCCGATTTCAGCAAGCTTACCCCAAAAGTGGCGATTAGTGCAATGGGGCAGGCGTTTTTCTCGTTAAGCATCGGCCTTTCGTGTATTCTCACTTATGCGTCATATTTTCGCGATAGCGATCCTTTGTTCCGCAATGCCACGATTGTAGCCTTGCTCGATACGCTTGTTGCCCTCTTGGCAGGAATCATGATATTTCCTGTTGCTATTTCTTTTATTCAAGGCACTGGCGATAAAGATAGCTTTGAACTTGTGTTTGTCACTTTACCTAATCTTTTCAACGGACTTCCTGGTGGAGGTTTTGTTTGGTCGGTGTTGTTCTTCCTTCTTTTGTTTTTCGCGTCGCTCACCAGCACTATATCCATGAGTGAAATATCCATCTCGTTTTTTCAGGAAGAACATGGCATGAGCCGTACAAAAGCTACAGGAGTAAACACCATTGTATGCATGGTCTTTGGCGTGCTCTGTGCGCAGTCGTTCGGTGTGTTGAGCGATTTTACAATTTTTGGTAAAACCATTTTCGGATTTTTTATTTTCTTGTCTAACGATGTCTTACTTCCTCTTGGTGGTGTGTTCTTTGCATGGTTTGTGGGATGGTTTATCGACAAGAAATTTGTTGACAATCAATTGACTAACTTCGGCACTTCCGAGGTGTCGGTGTGGAGAAAGCCTTTGATGTTCTGCATTCGCTATATCGCGCCAATGGTGATTGTTGTGATATTTCTCTATGGGCTTGGTTTGTTTGACGCAATTCTTTAACCTACAAAGTGCTGCACTTTCTGGGTTAAAGCTCATTTCTTGTTGTTGGAAATTCTTCTACTGATTTAGAGTTTTTTTGTGTTTGGCTTGGATAAATGCTAAATTGTTAGTAATTTTGCACTAAAATTTATAGATTTAGCGTTTTATTTAGGTTAAATGATTGCGAATTGTAATTCGCGTAATTCTAATATGTATTCTCTTTAGATGAGTAATAGAGCAAGTTTTGGGTCCCGTATGGGGGCTACCGCCGCTACCGTGGGGTCTGCGGTAGGTTTAGGAAATATTTGGAGATTCCCTTATGAAGCAGGTGAAAACGGAGGTGGAGCATTCATCATTGTATATATTGGATGTGTGCTTCTGCTGGGTATTCCGGTTATGCTATCTGAATTTATTATTGGTCGTGGCACGCATTTAAATATGCGTGGGGCGCTAAAGAAATTGTCTCCAAATTCAAAGGTGCACAATGTGGCATTTATTTGTGTGGTTGGTGCTATTATCACATTAGGATTCTATAGTGTGGTGTGTGGATGGGTGCTTGAGTATCTATATCAATCTGTGGTGGGTAATCTGAGTGGACGCACCACTGCAGAGTACTCCGAAATTTTCTCCGATTTCATTGCCAGTCCGGTAAGAAATGTGCTGTTGACCGTGGTGTTCCTCATCATCAATTTCTTTGTGATGCTTGGTGGAGTTCGCAAAGGGGTGGAGCGTACATCTTCTGTGATGATGCCATTGCTGTTCCTCTTGCTGCTGATTTTTGCTGTGAATTCTCTTCTTTTGCCAAATTCTGGCAAAGGTTTGGAATTTTTGTTTGATGTTGATTTCTCGAAACTCACTTGGCGAGGTGTGGTAGATGCATTCGGTCAGGCGTTTATGTCGCTCACTTTGGGCATCGCGGGCCTTGTCACATTCTCTTCCTATTTCAAGGATGAAGCTCCGCTGGTGAGAGACGCTTGCACAATTGCCTCGCTTGATACCCTTGTGGCACTCTTTTCTGGCATTGTGATTTTTCCGGCAGTATTCTCTTTCGGAATGCAGCCAGAGGCTGGTCCTAAATTGGTGTTTGAAGTATTGCCAAACATTTTCCAACAGATGCCTGGTGGTTATTTTTGGGCGTTAATGTTTTTTGTGCTGCTATTCTTTGCAGCTCTTACCAGTACTATCTCGTTGAGCGAAATTCCTATCACGTTTATTTCTGAAGAATTTAAGATTTCTCGCAAGAAAGCCACATTTATTGTTGCTATATTCACGCTTGTGATTGCTGTGTTGAGTGCTCTGTCGTTCAATGTGCTGAGCTGTATTGTGGTAGCAGAAATGAATCTATTCGATTTGTTCAACTATTTGGCAAGCAACTTCTTCATGCTCTTAGGCGGCTTGTTTACTGCAATTTATGTAGGCTGGTTCCTCGACAAAAAGGTGATTACTGCCCAACTCACCAACAATGGTGCACTCCGTACCCGAGTGCAAGGGGCTGTGGTGTTCTGCTTGCGATTCATTGCTCCTGTGGCAGTGATTGTCATATTCCTGTGTTATTTAGGAATCATCTAAAAGCCTGTTTTTTGATATTTACAGATATTCAATCCATCCCTGCTGATCTGTCTGCAAGGATGGATTGATACTTTATTTGTGTGGAAGTGTCGCTTTTTATAGCCTTTTTTTGCTAATGGGTGATTTTTTTTGTATTTTCGCAATGTAATATGAAATACTCTGCAATGACACCAAATTTCACACCTTTCACACTTTCGCTGCGAGATAGAGACTATGTGCTCGATTCTCCAAAAGTGATGGGCATTGTGAACGTCACCCCCGATTCTTTCTATTCGAAGAGTCGCACTTTTGATGTCGATTCTTTGGAAAACCGAGTGAGTGCAATGGTTGAGGAAGGCGTTGATATCATTGATTTAGGTGCCTATTCTACACGCCCAGGAGCCGATGAGGTGAGTCCTGACGAAGAACTTGTTCGTCTCAAGCGTGGTATTGAGGTGGTGAAGCGTTTGGCACCCGAGGTTCCGGTTTCAATCGACACATTTCGTGCATCTGTGGCGAAGGCGTGTGTAGATGATATGGGAGCTGATATCATTAATGATGTGTCAGGTGGCACACTTGACGATGGTATGGCGGCAACTGTAGCCCAACTTGGTGTGCCCTATGTGCTGATGCACATGCGTGGCACTCCTGCCACTATGCAGCAGTTCACTGACTACGAAGGTGGGGTGCTGGCTGATGTGGTGACGGATTTAAAGGCAAAAATGGAACATTTTCAAAAGTTGGGGTGCAGGCAGGTGATTCTTGACCCTGGATTCGGATTCAGCAAAACGCTTCGTCAAAACTATGAATTGATGAATGGCCTTGCGGCTTTCCACGAGTTGAATGCTCCATTGTTGGTGGGCATTTCAAGAAAGTCGATGATATATCGCTTGCTGGGCACTACACCTGCCGAATCACTTGAAGGCACTACCGTGCTCAACACAGTGGCGATGCTGGCTGGGGCACATATCTTGCGTGTTCATGATGTGAGAGCAGCTGTAGAAGCCCGCTCTATTTTGACAGAATTATATAAATAAACGGAATAATAATATTTACTATAGATGTTTGAAAGTTTTGGCATAATTGATTTTATCGACATTGCTTTGGTTGCGGCGCTGCTGCTCTACATTTATTTGGCAATGAAGAAATCCGGTGCTATCAATATATTTTTGGGCATTGTGTTGCTCTTGATAGTGTTCATGGTGCTTCGCATCAGCCGCATGACTTTGATGAAGGGCATTTTCGACACTATTGTAGGGCAGGGTGCGGTGATTTTAATCATTCTCTTTCAAAATGACATCCGCCATTTCCTCAGCGATGTGGGCTCTAACCGAAGTTTGCGCTTCTTCAAGCGGTTTATGCACAAGCAGAGTGCAGCCGATAAGCGCAAGTGGCTCATGCCTATTGTGTATGCTTGTATGTCGATGTCGAAATCGAAAACTGGTGCCCTCATTGTGGTGCAAAAAAGTATGTCGCTTTCCGATTATGTGCACACCGGTGATGTGATTGACGCTAAAGTCAACAACCGATTGATTGAGAATATCTTTTTCAAGAATAGCCCTTTGCACGATGGCGCTGTGATTATCTCCGATGGAAAAATTCGCGCAGCTGGATGCATTCTTCCTGTGTCGCACGACCGTAATCTGCCACGCTACCTTGGTCTGCGCCACCGCTCGGCTTTGGGTATCAGCCAAGAGAGCGATGCGCTGGCTATCGTAGTGAGCGAGGAAACTGGCAATATTTCTTGCGCTTATAGAGGCGAGATGTTCCTCAAACTCTCGAGCACCGAACTCGACCATAAAATTACTGAATTACTTAACGAATAATCACTCATAATGGGTAACGATATAAGAGGCATGTTTGAAATAGGGGATTCGCTTGTGAGCCTTGATTTGGCTGAGCGTTTCTTCTGTTGTGATATCGATGCTTGTTTGGGTGCTTGCTGTATTGAAGGCGATGCAGGGGCTCCTATCACCAAGCAAGAGTATGAAAAATTGAAAGAAATACTTCCTGTCATCTGGGGCGACTTGCTCCCCCGCGCTCAAGAGCAGATTAAAGAGCACGGTGTGGGCTATCTCGACCAAGAAGGCGAAATCGTAACGCAGATTGTCGACGGGAAAAACTGTGTTTTCTCCACCTATCTCCCTGGTGGCGTATGCATCTGCGCCATCGACAAGGCGTATCGCGAAGGACTGTTAGATTGGCGGAAACCCATATCATGCTACCTTTATCCTGTGAGAGTGAAGAAGCACCCAACATTCACCGCTGTGAATTATCATCGTTGGAAAATCTGTAAAAGCGCCGAAGTGATTGGCCGTAAAAATAAAGTTCGCCTCTATCAATTTCTTAAAGAGCCGCTAATCGAACGGTTCGGCCAGGAATGGTACGACGAACTCGCGGCAAACTGCGACCTTTATGTGAAAACATATCTCGAAGATTAGTTTGCTATGAAAACGCCTGCGAAATTCAAAGAATACATCTGGCTTGTGAATGTGATTCGCAATGCTGGTAGCATTTCGTTTGCCGAAATTCAAGAAAAATGGCTCGAGACTGAAATGAGCGGTGGGGTGGAGTTGGCTCGCTCCACATTCAATCGCCACAAAGATGCCATAGAGGACATTTTTGGCATCTATATCGACTGCAACCGGCGTAACGGCTACAGATATAGTATTGGCAACGAGGAAGTGTTTGCCGACAGCAGTGTGCAGAATTGGATGCTGTCCACGCTTTCTGTCAACAACACACTGAGTGAAAGCCTATCGTTGCAAGACCGCATTCTGCTCGAGCAAGTTCACACCAAGCCGGAGTTGTTTTCCACGATTGTTGATGCAATGCGTCGTTCGTTGTGCATCACCATCACCTACCGAAGATATGCAGCAGAGGCACAGTTGGCCACATTCGCCCCTTATTGTGTGAAATTGTTCAAAAGCCGCTGGTATGTGCTCGGTTATTTCGATAGAGTGGGTTATGGTGGAGGAAAGGGATTTTTCGCCTTGTATTCGTTCGACCGTATTCTCGACATCGAAATCACTGACCAAAAATTCGTGATGGACAATGAATTTTCGGCAAAACACTATTTCTCGGAGCATTATGGAGTGCTCACTGCCGCTGATGTGCCTGTTGAGCGAATCGTGTTGCGAGCATATAGTTATGAGCGTTATTATCTCCGCGACTTGCCCATACATCCTTCACAGCGAGAAATAGAGAAAGGCGATGATTATTCCGACTTTGAGTTGTATATGCGTCCAACCATCGACTTTGTGGGCCACCTCATGAGCCGAGGCATCAACCTGAAAGTTCTTGCACCAGCCTCACTGGCAGCCCAAGTGGCCGACTATCACCTCCAAGCCGCCCAACTCTACAAAAAATAAAATTATAAATAAAGATTTTCTTCAGAATCGTTTTTTGTTATAAATGAACAAATTCTATTGTTCCTATTTTCAAGGAATTCTAATTGGTTTTCAATAAAAAGTTTGTAACTTTCGTAATCCTTGGGAATAGGGTTCCCATTAAAAAAATCATCACCATGCCATAAACATACTTTTGAGTAGTCTGTTGAAACACAATCTTGAAGGAAAAAGAAATCAACAAATCCTTTGAAATTTTGGAATTTTTCAAAGAAAATCGGGTTTGTTCCATTGTTTAGACACTTTGTTAATGGGCTTTCTTCCCCCTCATAGTGCCTTCGTATACATTCCATTGTTAAATCCCATCTGTCTCGAATTTTTGGATGACATCCTCTTGATTGATTAAGTGCTCGATTAAATGAAGGGAAAAGCATCATTCCTCCAATTGTGTAGCTTTTGCGAAAGAATATTTCAATAAATTTTTTGAAATCTTTCACGTTGTCACGTACCATATTCATTAATTGGGTGTTCCATTTAAAACTAATAATAATTGAGTCGCTACCAAAGTAAATATTATTCCATTTCAGGTAATATTTACTTTTTCCTTCTTCTAATATCATGTTTTCTCCATTTGGTAATGGTCGACTCCAAAGCAGTTTGTGATATTCCCTTAGCATCTTACTTCTGCTGTCAGGGTCATTTGTGCCACCTTTGAATCCGCCATTAGCGGTTGGAACCCAGAAATTGTCCCAGTAATGAGGCGTGTCTGTGGTGAAATCAAAATTTATATCAATGTTGTGAATGTTCATTATGCTTTTTTTTTACAAATATATAGAAAATATGTGATGTATGTGATGTGAAATTTCATTATTATGAAATAGGGCATACCTTGGATGCATGCCCTAAAATTGTGTGTTTTATTTATCCCTGTATTTGATTACCCCATTTTATTACGCTTAATTTTCAGGGTCATCCGAATTTGATTTTCATAATGTTGCTCAGGAGAGATTCTGGAGATTCTGCACTCAAAGATTTCTCCCCAGCCCATTTCCAGCAGTTTGGCGATGTCGCTGTTGTGTCCCCTTGGCACATAGCCCAACTTGTAGAATTCCTTATCTTCGTCATCATCGTCGCAAGGCAAGAGCACAGCTATTGCATCAGGGTCGTAGCGATTATCCATTTCTCGTTCCAATTTCACCTTAAGGCCGATTCTGAGTTTGTCCCACGCTTCGGTCACATCCCAGTATTGGCATCCGGCCAAGTGAAATTCATCGTAAAATAATTTGTCTGTCTTCATTGCTTCAGTTAATTAACCCAGAAAGTGCATTAGGGCATGGATAAGATTTGAGATTATCATAGTGTCAGAATTTGCGCTATTTTGAACGAGCATAGGGGCTCCTATGTGAGCGAAAGATAGCACAAATCATGCCTATGAGAAGCAAAATATTGCCATTTGCTCCTAATGAACTTTCTGGGTTTAGTGGTTGTTATTTTTTAATTACACTGCAAAGAAAGGCGCCACTTGTATCAAATTGTGGTACAAGTTCAATTTTTTTTCAAAAAAGTGCTATTTTTTTCTTTCATCCCCCTTAATTTACGAAATATTTGGCTATTACAGAATTTTGTATTAATTTTGCACCGATTTTCGTAACCTCTGTTGGGAAATTAGTGTGGCCCTTGTATGTTGCGAGAACGATATAGTACTATAAAACAAATTATTACAATGGATTTAATTAAAGTTGTAGAGCAAGCATTTGCTACAAAGAAGGAACTTCCTGAATTCTTCCCTGGCGACACTATCACAGTGGCTTATCGCATTAAAGAAGGTAACAAGGAACGTATCCAACAGTATCGTGGTGTTGTTATCAAAATCAACGGCGAAGGCGACAAGAAGCGTTTCACCGTTCGTAAGATTTCTGACAACATTGGTGTTGAACGTATCTTCCCAATCGAGTCACCATTCATCGACAGCATCGTGATCAACAAGCACGGTCGCGTTCGTCGCGCTAAGCTTTATTACCTCCGCAAACTCACTGGTAAGAAGGCTCGCATCAAAGAACGTCGTATCGTTAAGAAGGAAGCATAATCTGCTTGCCAGAAGATATTCCATTATTAAGGGTTGCCGCAATCTATTGCAGATCGCGGCAATTTTTTTTTGCGGGTGTTCATCTTTTATTGTAAATTTGTGATTAGAGATGGCCGAAACGCTTTAAAGGAAGTAGGCAAAACCTTTATAAACCTATTACTATTATGGCAGATATGAACGGTATGCTGGATAAAGCTAAGGAATTTGCTGGGGAAAAGGCTGGGGAATTTCTCCAAGGCGATCGCTCAGAACTCAAAGAGAAAATCACCGGAATGATTCAGAATGTAACTCCTGATTCAATTGATGATAAAGTGCCCGATGTGGTCGACTCTGCAGTTGATTTCATTGCCAACGCAATTGGTAAGAAAAACTAATTATTGAAAATATGAAATCGTCAGGGCCTCTCACGCATTTGGAAGATGCCCTGATTTGTTTTGAAGCACAATGGCTGAGCGTAAAATCATACATGTGGATATGGATGCTTTCTTTGCATCGGTTGAGCAACTCGACAATCCTTCTCTGAAAGGGCAACCACTTGCTGTAGGGCATGATGCGCCACGCAGCGTGGTGGCTACGGCGAGTTACGAAGCACGCAAATATGGTGTGGATTCTGCCCAATCTATGATGCAGGCGAAGCGCTTGTGCCCACATTTAGTGATTGTGGAGCCACATTTCTCCCGCTATAAGGAAATCTCTCAGCAAGTGCACGAAATCTTCCATCGCTATACCGATATTGTGGAACCTATTTCGGTGGATGAGGCTTTTCTCGATGTAACGGAAAACAAGAAAGGCATTCCCCTGGCTATGGATATTGCCAAGGAGATTAGGCAAGCCATTTGGGATGAATTGCATCTTACAGCATCGGCTGGTGTTTCGTGCAATAAATTACTGGCAAAGATAGCCAGCGATTTCCGTAAGCCTAACGGACTCACAGTGGTGCATCCCCAGCGCGTTGAAGCTTTTTTGGAACATCTTCCCGTGGAAAACCTATGGGGGGTGGGGCCGAAAACAAAGCAGCGGATGCACGATTTGATGATTCACACCTGCGGTCAACTTCGGGAAGTGCCATTAGAGATTCTGAAACTCGAATTCGGCAAGATGGGGCAGGTGTTCTATGATTTTTCGCGTGGCATTGACGAGCGGCCAGTGGTCACTGATTGGACACGAAAGTCGGTCGGGTGTGAGGAGACCTTTGAGAATGACATCAGCAAGCCGTCGGCTGCCATTATCGTTCTATATCAGGCTGTGATTGAGCTTGTGCAGCGTATCGCTAAAAGCGGATTCGAAGGGCGCACACTCACCTTGAAAGTGAAATTTGCCGATTTCACGCAAGTGACACGCAGTTTGACTCAAGGCAAAGTGCTTCGCGATAAAGACGACATTCTGCCTTTGGCAAAGCAATTGCTGGCAAAGGTTGATTTCAAGGAACATCCTTTCAGATTGCTCGGGCTGTCGGTGTCGAGAACCGATAACGAACGCAGTGAGGAACCTCGCAAACAATGGCATACTGGAGAATTACCATTCAAGCCCTATTAATCCCAGAAAGTTCATTAGAGGCAAATGGCAATTGGGTTAATAACTAAAACTATAAAATATGAAAAATAAATTATTAACTTTACTTGTTCTGCTTTTATTTAATGTGAATTTGTCAGCGTTTGGCAAAACTACATTCTGGCTTGGTGCCGACATTAGCGGGACCACGGAATTGGAAGCTCACGGTGTGCAACTCTATAACGCTGCCGGCGAACCTCGCGAAAACACCCAGTTGATGAAAGAACTTGGCATGAATGCCGTTCGCCTTCGTGTGTGGGTGAATCCTAAGGATGGTTTTTCAAGTAAGGAAGATGTGCTCGTTATGGCAAAGCGAGCAAAAGCCCTGGGTATGGCCATTATGATTGATTTCCACTACAGCGATTGGTGGGCCGACCCTGCAAAGCAGAATATCCCTGCGGCGTGGAAAAACTACACCTATAAGCAAATGAAGCGCGCTTTAGCAAAGCACACAAAGGAAACGCTTCAGCTTCTCAAGCGCAATGGCATAGATGTGAAATGGGTGCAAGTGGGCAACGAAACCACCAATGGATTTCTTTGGCCAATGGGACGAGCCCAAGAGAATATGCGTCAGTATGCGGGCTTGACCGATGCAGGCTATGCTGCAGTAAAGAAGGTCTATCCTCAAGCCACAGTTATCGTCCACCTCGATTGTGCAAGCGATGCAAAGCGCTATGACTTTATCTTCGATGGGCTTCGCAAATACAAGGCCCGATTCGACATGATTGGTGTGAGCGTGTATCCTTATTGGGATATCGACGGCAAGCTCGAAACAGACTGGCACGGCACCATTGAGCATTTTGCCGACAATCTTCGCCGTATCACAAAGAAGTATGGCGTTGAGACGATGGTGGTAGAAACCGGTGTGGAAGTAAAGAAACCTGTAGAGGGGAAAGTGATTTTGAAAGAAATCATCAACGCCGCCAAAAACTGTACCGACGGTCATTGCCACGGTGTGTTCTACTGGGCCCCCGAACTTGAAGGGCAATATCCTTTGGGTGCATTCGAGAATCATCGCCCTACAGTGATTATGGAGGCTTTCACAGAAGCCGCAGAAAAATAAAATCGGCATCACATAGAAAATCGGAGAACCGCAGTATGGCAGTTCTCCGACTTTATTTTGTGTTCTGACAATTATGTCACTGATTTCTTTTTGCTTGCATTTCTGCGAAGTGTGCTCGAAGCAATGCCACAGTTTCCTCGGGCGTAACGGCGGGTTCGCTAATCTTTTCGAGTGGGCATCTACCGCCTTCCTCTTGTATTGCGTCGACTAATTCGCCGTAGGTGTAGCTGATTTTTGCCTCATCAAGAAATGGGATTGCACGCTTGCTCAGCACTTCGGCGTAGAGTTGCTTGATACCCCCGGCCACCACCATAGCGGCTGCCGCTTTTCCAATAACCTTGTCGGCCACGATAGCGTCTTTCAGCACTTCCGGCTCATGGTCAAGCAGGTGCTCCAAATCACGAACGCCTGGCTTGTTGTAGGTAGTTATAGTTCCGTGGTTTTTTATCACCAGCGAACAACCTTCCTTCTTGAGTATCGCAATCAGTTCCTGCATTATTTCTGCTCAAATCTTTCGGCCACTCTAACCAAATTGTCAATAATCGGCAAGTGTTGCGGGCACATTCCCTCACACTGACCGCATCCGATGCAGTCGCTTGCCTTTCCATGATTTTTGGCAAGCAAATTGTAATATAGACGGCTGTTGGGAACCTGGCTTTCGCCCAATTCCTTCACCACATTCATCAATCCGAAATATTGCGGAATGGCAATATTCTGTGGGCACTTTCCTGTGCAATAGTGGCAGGCTGTGCAAGGTATATCAATATTTTTGGTGATAGTGTCTACTACACGGTGGATGAGGTCGATTTCTTGTGCGTCCAGTGGTTTGAAGTCTTCCATGTAGCCAATGTTGTCTTCAAGTTGTGCCATGTTGCTCATGCCGCTCAACACGGTGAGCACATTTGGCAGTGAAGCGCAATATCTTACCGCCCACGATGCAGGGCTCATATCGGGGTTGACTTCCTTCATCATCGTTTCAACCTCCTCTGGCACATTAGCAGGGCTACCGCCTTTCACCGGCTCCATCACCACGACGGGCTTGCCGTATTTCTCACAAATCTCGTAGCACTTCTTTCCTTCCACTGGGCTGTCCCAGTCGATATAGTTGATTTGCAGTTGCACGTATTCGAATTCGGGGTGATTTGCCAGCACGGATTCAAGCGTTTCGCTGTCGTCGTGGAAAGAGAAGCCAATATGTTTCGCCTTGCCGTCCTCTTTCAGCTTTTTGAGGAAGTCCCATCCGTTGATACGGTCGAGAAGTTCTACATAATTTTTGTTGATAGCATGGAACCAGTAATAGTCGAAATATCCGGCACCAGTGCGTTCGAGCTGTATGTCAAACACACGTTGCATATCTTCGTAAGTAGTGATTTCTGCAGCTGGAAGTTTGTCGGTGATGGTGAAACTTTCGCGGGGATAGCGCTCCACGATGGCTTTCCTCACGAAAACTTCACTTTCGCCTGCATGATACATGAAAGCGGTGTCGAAATAGGTGAAGCCGCGTTCCATATATCGGTCCACCATCTTGGTGGCTTCTTCGTAGTTAATCGACTTTTGGTCATTAGGGTTGAGCAATGGGAGGCGCATCAGCCCCATACCAAGTTTTCTCATCGTGTTTAATTATTTTTTAAGAACATATTTCAACATCGCCCAACCACCAATCACTTGGATAAGCATACCCGGAAGGCCAAGACGGAAATCTTGAACGCCAGCCATAAAGCTGCCTTTCACTGCCCATTCGATGCCGCAACCCACCACTTGGTAGAGCAAAACTACTGCAAGGATAGCAAGAATAGATACCTTCTTCGCATGGTTTGCCACGAGCGATGCTGCACCAGCAAGGAGCACGCCCTTCATCAAAATCATAGGAAGTGCTGCAGGTGCAGGCATTCCGAAAATGGCAGAGTTGATGATAGGGGAGAGCAGCGCTGTGAGCATACCCACTTTTGCACCATACTTATACGCGCCAATCAGAGTGAAAAAGTAGATGGGCAAAAAGATGAGGCCTCCTTTTGGTATTAGCACGTGGCACAACTGTGGAAATACGATGTTTCCTACAATAAACATTGCAGCAAAAGCGTAAGTGCGTGCTTCACGCAATGATAATGAATAAAGTTTTACGTTAGAATTCATATGTCATAATTTAAATTGTTCACAATTAATCATACAAAAATAACAATTAATTCAATTTTATACAATAAAAATTTAATTAAATCCAGAAAACACATTGGGACTGAGAAACGAAATATTTCTATCAGGACCCCGGTGTGTTTATTAATCTAAATATGTTTTGCACTATGGTTCGTGAATGCTTGTCGATATTGTTCGGTTTTTTCTATCCGATATTTCCCGCTATGTGCCTAAAAATTTGTATCTTTGTATGATTTTTCAGAACAGCGATTAATACTGTTTTGCGTAAATTGATCATTTAGCAATTTTTAATTCGAATTATATAAAAAAATTATGGCAAAAAAAGCATTATTGATGATTCTTGATGGTTGGGGAATTGGCCCTAACAATAAGAACAACGCAATTTTTAGCACTCCAACCCCATATTGGGACAGTCTTATTGCAAACTATCCAAACAGTAGCCTCAAGGCTTGTGGTGAAGATGTTGGTTTGCCCGACGGACAGATGGGTAACAGCGAAGTGGGTCACCTCAACATCGGTGGCGGTCGTGTAGTTTACCAAGACCTTGTAAAAATTAACAAGGCGATTGCCGACGGTTCAATTCTGAAGAATCCTGAGATTGTTAAGGCTTACACTTATGCTAAAGAAACTGGTAAGGGCTTGCACATTATGGGTTTGACATCTACTGGTGGCGTGCATAGTTCAATGGATCATCTGTTTGCACTTTGCGATATCGCTAAGGAATATGGCTTGGAAAAGGTGTATCTCCACTGCTTTATGGATGGTCGCGACACTGACCCTGAAAGTGGCAAGGGCTTCATTCAAGATGTGGAAAACCACCTTGCAAAGAGCGCTGGCGTGATTGCTACCATCACTGGTCGCTACTATGCGATGGACCGCGACAAGCGTTGGGACCGTGTGAAACTTGCTTACGACCAACTCGTGAACGGCGAAGGCCGCAAGAGCGATAATATGGTTCAAGCAATGCAAGAATCTTACGATGAGGGTGTGACCGACGAATTTGTTAAGCCTGTTGTGAACAGCACTGTAGATGGCCGAATCAAAGAAGGCGATGTGGTGATTTTCTTCAACTACCGCAACGACCGTGCAAAAGAACTTACACAAGTTCTCACACAGCAAGATATGCCAGAAGAAGGAATGGCAACAATCAAAGATTTGCAATTCTTCTGCATGACTCCTTACGACTCTTCGTTCACAGGTGTTGGCATCCTTTTCCCTAAGGAAAATGTGCAGAACACTCTCGCTGAATATGTTTCAAGTAAAGGATTGAAGCAGCTTCATATTGCCGAAACTGAAAAGTATGCTCACGTCACTTTCTTCTTCAATGGTGGTCGTGAAGCTCCATTCGAAGGCGAAGATCGCATTCTCGTTCCTTCTCCAAAGGTTGCGACCTACGACCTCAAGCCTGAAATGAGCGCTTACGAAGTGAAGGATAAATTGGTGGCTGCTATCGGTGAAAAGAAGTATGACTGGATTGTTGTGAACTATGCCAACGGTGATATGGTTGGTCATACTGGTATTTACGAAGCTATTGAAAAGGCTGTTGTTGCTATCGATGAATGTGTGAAGGATACTGTTGAGGCTGCAAAGGATGCAGATTATGAGGTGATTATTATCGCCGACCACGGTAATGCCGACAATGCAGTGAACGAAGACGGCACACCAAACACTGCTCACTCACTCAACGATGTTCCTTGCGTGTATGTAACTGCCGATAAGGATGCCAAGATTGAAAATGGACGTCTCGCTGACGTGGCTCCAACCATTCTTCAAATTATGGGTCTCGAGCAGCCAGCAGAAATGACCGGTACGGGTCTTCTTGTAAAGAAAAAAAGAAAAAACTTCTTGTGAAAGAAGTGACTAATGAAATATAATCTATTTCATATCTACTCGTTCTAAAAACCTTCGGCTCTATGCAATTTCCGCGTAGAGCCGTTTTTTGTTTTGCTTTCTATGTTGAAGGCACTGTCTGAATCTACTAAGTTTTATAATCAATCTTCGTCAAAAGTGGTTCTTGTCAAGATTGTTAATCTTCATAACATCCTCCATCTTTCATCTTTCATCTTTCATCTTCTAAAATCCCTTTTTGTCATTGTTCGCGGGAGGAAGATATCTTATCTTCGCACCATATTTTTTTTCTATAAAGAGCTGTAAAGGATATTACACATCGGCTGTTTCGCTTTGTGGATGAGATAAAATAGTGTTTTTTCAATCTTTATTTCAACGAGTTTAATAATTTGTATTTCACAACCAGATGACACGCATTTACTTACAATTCCAAATACCGATTTCCGACATCTTGCCACGCCACTATGTTCATCCACAGCAAGATACATACCCGTTTCACGGTCAAAATGGTATTGGAAAGGTGTTTCGGGTGTTTCAGGTGTTTCGGGTGTTTCAAGTGTTTCGGGTGTTTTTGTTATCCCAATGTCATGAATTCCTGTTCTTGTCAGGCAGTTCGCCCTAATATTATTAAAACCATTTTGGATTATTTGCATATACAAACTCCAGATAAATCAAGTTCCCAAATAGAGCATCACTCTCCGTTTTCTCAGTGTAACTCAATAACATGTTTTTCATCAGTATTTTTATTCTTTTTTTGCCCGAAAAGCGCTTGCAACTCGTATTTTTTTTGTAAATTCGTAAGTTGAACAAAAGCAAACAAAACTAATTAAAAATTATATCATTATGAATCCTTTTAAGAAATTATTGTTGGCAGGATTATTGGCAGTATCAATAATGCCTGCAATGGAAGCTGAGCATCTTGTGATTGCTGCTGTTAACGACACTCACAGTCAAATCGACCCGGCAAGTGATGGCAAGGGTGGTTTGCTTCGCCGTCGTGCAATTTATGACCAGATTCGTAGAGAAAACAAAAACACAATGATTATCCATGGTGGTGATGCTGTGCAAGGCACTATCTACTTCTCTTTGTTTAAGGGTGAAGTTGAATTTGCTGCTATCGACAGCATGGGCTATGATATGATTACACTTGGTAACCATGAATTTGATAACGGTATCGTGAAGCTTGCCGATTATTACAATCGTTTGAAAACTCCAGTGGTTTCAACCAACTACGATTTCAGTGCCACTCCTGTGAAAGGTGTGATGCCATATCTTATCAAAACTTTTGGCGGAAAGCGCGTAGGTTTCATTGGCATTAATGTCAACCCTCGTGGAATGGTTTCGGAAGGTAACTACGATGGCTTAGTTTATCAAAACGGTGCGCTTGTTGCCGACCCGACAGCAAAGTATTTGAAAGAAGTTCAAAAAGTTGATTATGTGGTGATGGTTTCTCACATTGGCTACTTCGCAGAAATCCCTGGCGAACCTTGCGACTCCGATGTTGTAACCAAGAGCCATTACATCGACATCGTAATCGGTGGTCATACACACTCTGAAATCAAACCAGGCTCTCCTCAAGCTAATGTGAAGAATGCCGACG
The DNA here is from genome assembly GCA_024400895.1 of Muribaculaceae bacterium. GTDB lineage: Bacteria > Bacteroidota > Bacteroidia > Bacteroidales > Muribaculaceae > Sodaliphilus. The sequence continues at coordinate 17,101 of JAKSMA010000012.1, forward strand.
GAAAGATTGTTCCAATCGGACAGAACGGGAAATATGGCAAGCTTGTGGGCGTTTACGACCTCGACCTCGAAACAGGAAAGGTGGAATACAAGCACATTAAAGTCAATTCTGCTTATGATGAGGGTGCAAAAAAATATCCCGAATTTGAAAAGTGGCTCTATCCTTACAAAAGCAAAGTGGATTCGATTATGAACGCGCCCGTGGGCGAAAGCGCACGTGCTATGGCTGCTTCAAGCGATGCTTATCAAAACTGGCTATGCGATGCTGTTATGGACATTATCAAGACGATGTACAATGGCAAGGTCGACCTTTGCATCATGAACAAGGGCGGTATTCGTCAAGATATGCCTAAGGGTATGGTATCTGAAGGTTTGATTAACTCCACTTTCCCATTCGACAACCGCTTTATGGTTCTTGATATCAAGGGCAAGGATTTGATTGAAGCATTCCGCGTAATGTCGCTTCGTGGTGGCGATGCAGTGAGCAAACAAGTGAGCGTTGTTTACAACAGCAAAAACGAAATCTTGAGTGCAAAGCTCAACGGAAAGCAAATCAAGCCTGAGCAATCTTACAAATTGGTGACTATCAACTTCCTTGCTAACGGAGGCGATTTCCTTGATTCTCTTCGCAATGGTAAGGTGCTTTTCACCGACACCGTGCCTTATGGTGAACACATGCTTGAATATGTGAAGCAACTTGCTGCTCAAGGAAAGAAAGTGGATGCCACCGACACCCCTCGATTTGTGAAGAAATAAAACTGGATGATTAATAATATTTCATAATGAATCTCAAGAAAGTTTTATTGATTGCTGTGGCGGTTTTAATTGTCGCTTCAGCATCTATGGGAGCCAAGCGTCAGCCTTCTATTTTCAACAAGGTTGATAAAAAGGCTATGGAGACTTGGGTGAACACCACATTCAATACTCTTTCTCCTGACGAGCGAATTGCACAGCTGATTGTAATGGCTGTTAATCCACGTAGTGCAGGAGCGGAGGCATTGGTCAATAAGTATGTGGCACAGTACAAGATTGGTGGACTGATTTACAACGAGAACGACATCCGCACTCAGGCAAAGTTGACCAACTATGCACAATCGTTGGCAAAAGTGCCTCTGATGATTACGCTTGACGCAGAATGGGGGCTTTCTATGCGTCTGGAGGATGCGCCGAAGTTCCCGCGCAACTTGTTTCTCGGCTCTATTAGCGACGACCAATTCTTCTATGAATATGGTCGTGAAGTGGCTCGTGAATGTAAGCGTATGGGTGTGCATGTGAATTTCGCACCTGTGCTCGATGTTATCGACCGTCCAAAGACTGTATTGGGTACACGTGCCTATGGCTCTAACCCTACTTTGGTTGGAAATCATGGGGTGGCTTTCGCGCGTGGTATGGAAGATGGCGGTGTGCTTTCTGTAATGAAGCATTTCCCAGGTCATGGTAGCACAACTGCTGATTCTCACCTTGAATTGCCAACTGTCGACAAATCAATGCAAGAGCTGAAACAGTATGATTTTGCACCATTTAAGCAATATATCGACGCTGGTTTGGGTGGCTGTCTTACTGCACACCTTTATATTCCTGCTATTGAAAAGCGCAGAGTTCCTGGCACAATGTCGAAGGCTTATGTCACCGACCTTCTTCAGAAAAAGATGCAATTCAATGGACTTATTTTCACCGATGCTCTTGGAATGGAAGGCGCAAAAGCTGTGGAAGGTTCTGTTTGCGTTAACGCTTTCCTTGCAGGCAACGATATTCTCTTGATGCCAAATGAAGTCGGACCAGAAATTGAAGCCATCAAACAAGCTGTTGCGTCTGGTAAAATCAAGCAAAAAGATATTGATGCAAGAGTGAAGAAGGTTCTTCGTTTTAAATATGCTCTTGGATTGGAAAAAAAGCCTGTAATTGACCTCAACAATATTGTGAGTGACATCAACTCTCCAGAATCGAGTGTGCTTCAACGTAAGCTCTCTGCTGCCACTGTCACAGTAGTGAAGTCGGCTAACAATCTTCTTCCATTGAAGAAGTTGGATAGTCGTAAGATTGCTGTAGTGGTGATGGGTAATGAAAATGGAGAGAAATCTATGTTCGCTCGCCGTTGCAATGATTATGCCGACGTCACTGTGATTGATTATAATTATGCTGGAACTGTTGAAGCTCTTCAGCAAAGAATCATCCGTGAGGGATATAACACGGTCATCATTTGCGTTGCAAACAATGATGAACGTTATTTAAATGCTGCTAAGCTTTTAGCAAGAGCGAAGGGCGATGTGGTGGTTGCTGCAATGTGCCACCCTGAAAAGCTCGACATTGTGGGTTCATTGGTTGGTAATAGCGAAGTTGATGCGTCGTTGATTACATTTGGAACCACCATTACTGATGAAGACTATTTGGCTCAAACTATCTTTGGCGGTAATGCTGCAAAGGGTGTCCTTCCTGTTGACATGAACACTGGTAATGGAATTTTGAAGGCTGGAACTGGTGTCACTTACGATGCATGTCGCCTTGGTTATACCATTCCTGAAGAAGTGGGATTCAAAAGCAACTTGTTGGCGAAGATTGATTCTGTTTGCAATTATGGTGTTCAACAAAAAGCGTTCCCTGGGTGTCAGGTGGTGGTAGCACGTCATGGTAAAGTGGTTTGCAAGCGCTCTTATGGCCAGATTGCTTTTGGAACAGGTATCCCTGTGACTGATAACACCCTCTATGGTTTGGCTTCGGTATCAAAGGCTTCTGGTACACTCAGTGGCGTCATGAAAGTGTACGACGACGGCAAATTCCAACTCGATCAACCCGCAAGCGATTTCATTCCTAGTTTGAAAGTTGACGATAAAAAGGATATAACTTTCCGCGATCTTCTTTATCACGAAACCGGTATGCCTGCATCACTCAATATGTGGTATATGATGTTTGACCCAAAAACATATAGTGGCAAACTGATTACATCAACACCTGATGAGTACAACACCATTTGGGTTATGAAGGATGCCTACGGCAACAAGAAGGCGAAACTCCGTACCGATAT
>JAKSMA010000120.1 GCA_024400895.1 Muribaculaceae bacterium
CCACAAGTCTACGAGGGTTTTGTGAGAAATATCATCAAAAGGAGCTAACTATCCCAACCATTTTTCCTCTGATTCCACTAAATTTCCACTGAGGGGGGCTTTGCTTTGTTGTGTGGTGCCGGTTATGTTGAGGTGGGAAAAACATAGCCTCGTGAGCGGTGGGAGGCTCACGAGGCTATTCACTCAATACTATTAACAGCTATATACTAATTTGTATGATAGAGCTTTTTTTCGAGCTCATCCTCTCTTACGCGAGGATGAGGGAATGTTGACAAGATTCGCTGTTTGCGGCGCCAGCTTCGCTGACACACCGCTGCTCACCTTGTCGAGCTCATCCTCACTTACACGAGGATGAGGTTGATGAGGGCGGTGACGTCGGAAACATTCACTACGCCGTTGCCATCGATGTCGCATACGCTGTCGTCGAAGACGGCGGTGCCGAGAATCTTGTTGATGAGGGCTGTCACGTCGCTCACATCCACAGTGCCATCAGCATTCACGTCGCCAACCAAACCACCATAGAGGCTGGTGATATCGTTCACGGTGTATTTGTTGCTGGTGGATGAGATTTCGAAGTAGGTGTCCTTCTTCAAGCCGGTGATGTCCACGGTTTGGTGGCTTCCGTCGCCTTGGTTGAAGATGATGTTGAACACATAGTCGAGGGCTGGGATGTTGAATGTGCGATAGTAGAATTTGTCGCCCTTCACAATCTTGGTGTCGGCAATAGCAATGCCTGGCCAAGTGTCGTTGATGGTCTTGTTGCTGTCCCAAGCGTAGAAGTAGATGTTGCTCCAGTTGTTAGGCGCAGCCTTTGGATCTTTCAGATAGATGGTGGCAGTGGTTGGTTGCACTTCGTGGAAAATGTATTCACGGGTGATTACGTTGCGCACCTTGCCATCGTGGAGCACGCCTGCAGAGAGTTTCACATTGTCGGTGAATGTGAGTTGCTTGCCACTCTTTGCCTGGGTGCTTTCGGTGGTAGGAGCCTTTCCGTCGGTGGTGTAGACGATGGTGGCAGCTGGGTCGCTTGCAGTGAGGGTGACGGTGAGGCTACCTTCATAGCGGCCGCTTTCCTTGTCGATGCTCACTGTTGGTGCTCCGCTCACGTAGTTGGTGATTTCCTTGCTCCAAGTGCCGTCCACATAGTAGCCGTGGTTCTTGTAGTCGAGGTCGGCAGTTTGCTTGCCGTCGACCACGAAGATGATTTGCTTAGGCATGGTGGTGAGTGTGCCTTCGTAGGTCCACTTGAAGATTTTGCGAGTGCTGTCGGCATTCACGCCCATGAGTTCCATAGCCTTGCCAGGCCATGAGCCTCCGGTGTAGTTGTTGGCATCGTCCCATACCCAAGTGGTAATTTTGTTTGTGGTGAGAGGTGCTTCGTAGAACACGCTCTTGTCGTCTTGTTCAACGGCTGGAGTGTAGCGCTCGAGAGGCTTTGTTGGGTCGTCAGGAGTCACGCCGTGTCCGTTGTGCTCGCCATCGTTGGTTGAGAGGTCTTCTTCATGACCATCGTAGTTCTGTGGGAGGTCGGCAGCCGCGCTTGAAGTGTAGAGGAACTTGCCGTCGGTGCCAATCTTGCCAGGAGCAGGAGTCTTGTCGGTGCTCAGTACATACACGCGCATATTGCCCTTGCCAGAGCAAGCGCCAGTGGTGAGTGTGCCGTTGGTCACAGTCTTCACGTCGCCAGTGATACAGTCGGTGTAGGTGCCATTGAGCACGCCGCTGAAGGTGGCACCACTATTGATGGTAACCAATACGTAGCTATCCACATTCTCGTCGGTATAGCGACGCTTGAAAGCATAGCCGCCACTTGCAGAGCAACCTGCCACGCTGTACTGACCCTTACGGAGTGCAGGCACAGCGGCGCGAATCTTGTTGAGGCGTTGGAGGTGACGCACGAGTGGCGCGTTGAGGGTGGCAGCCACGTTGCCGTTGGCACTTGCCACATCGGCGAAGTCGTTCACGCTCACATCACCAGTGATGTAGCCGCCATAGTAGGCGCGGCCGGTTTCCTTCAAAGGAACGGTAGGGCCCTTGTCGATGACGATACCTTTGCGGAATTCGATTTCGCTACCGTAGTAGAGGCAAGGAATGCCGCGGAAGGTGAACATGAAGTCGAGGTTTTCGGCCCATTGAGCGGTGCCTTCGTTGAAGCGGTAGCCGTCGTTAGGGCCAGGACCGTAGTCGTGAGAGTCGACATACACCACATTGTAGGTGGCATCGTTGTAGTATTTGTCGCCATTGATAGCGGTGCTCCACACGCTACCCACATTGTGGAATGCGTAGTGCACAGGGAAGTCGATGACGCTGAGTCCTGAAGCCATGCTCACGTCGGGCTTGTGATAGTCGTTGCCATTGAGCACGGCGTTGGTAGATGTAGGCATTGCCGATGCAGTTTCGTGACTATTGTCGGCATACATCTGTTCGCAAGAAGCGATATTGTCGAGCGAAGCCAGACTGGTCTGCTCGTAGATTTCTTTGGTGTCCCAGTAAGAGGCATCGTAGTTCCATGCATATTCCTTATTTTCCTTCCAAGTGTAGAAATATGGAGAAAGACAAGGTTGGTTGCGATAGGTGACGCTACCCTGGAAGCGAGCGCACACCTCGGTGTACATAAAGAAAGGAGTGCCGCCACGCTTGTCTTTGTATTGTTCGGCGAGTTGGTGGAAACGAGGCACGAACACCTTGTTGAAGGTGAGGCGTGGAATGTGTCCACCGGTGTCGATACGGAAGCCGTCAACACCCATTTTGATGAATGAACCGTAGCAATTGATGAGATATTCTGCTGTGGCAGGGTTTTCGGTGTTGAGGTCCACGCAGTCGCCGGCGATTTGTGCATACCAGCGAGTGTTGTCGTCCCAGTTAAACTGGCCGAAGTGGTGCCAATAGTTGTGTGTGTCGTGGTTTTGGTTGTCGGTATTCTTCATCAGCGCCAAGCGATTGCCATATTGCTGGCCACCTGGCAGGCTTGAATAGTCGTCGGGGAGTTGACCGCCATCCTTCTTGGTGAAAGGAATCATGCAGGCATCGGTGAGATACTGATTGGCAGTCCAGTCGCGAGTAAATTCCTTGCAAAGGTTTTCTTCGCCGAAGTTGCCGCAGTGGTTAAGCACGATGTCGAGAATAATCTTCATGCCGCGCTTGTGGGCTTCGTCGATGAGGGTTTGGAAACTCACGTCTTCACTCTCATAGCGGTGGTCCACCTTGCTGAAATTGCTTGCGTGGTAGCCGTGATAGTCGAAGCCAGAGGCATTCTCCACGATAGGAGTTATCCAAATGGCGGTAAAGCCGAGCGCCTTGATGTAGTCGAGTTTTTCGATAAGGCCCTTGAAGTCGCCACGCCAAGCGGGGTCGCCGTGCATAGCAGCAGGAGCATCCCAGCATTGGGCATTGTTGCTTGGGTCGCCATCATAGAAGCGGGTAGTGATCACGAAATAGATACTTTCGTCGCGGAAATCTGTTCTGCCGCCCACAAAAGCCGCTTGCATAGCAAAAGAGCCAGCAAAAAGCATGATGAGCAGTGAAATTACTTTGTCTAAAATTTTGGTCTTCATCCGTTAATAATGAGTTTATGATAGAGATGTTAATTGAGAATTCTACTGCAATTTTACGAAAAATATGTTCGTGTCAGCATTTCCTTATATTGAAAAATGCCTCACAATCAATGCAAACGATTGCATAACCATAGGGGTAACTATTCTTTGAAAATAGAATGATTATCATAAGGGAGGGTTTCAACTTGAGAAAAAGGGCTGTTTGTAGATGGTTTGTGGAAAAATATCGTTGGAATGCGACTATTTGTAGAAAAATGTTGTGGTTGTTGGAAAAATACTGTAAATTTGTTGGATAATTTAAAGTCCTACTAAAAAGGGAAATTTATAACAAACTAATTTATTAATCCTAAAAACAGATTCAAGTAATGGGTAAGAAATTCATTTTCTTGTTGAGCTTGGTGTGTGCGTCATACACCAGCTATGCTCGCGCCCAAGAAGCTCCTGCGAAGGCCAATGTAGCCACTTTCACGAGTGGCCCGGTTGCGCTTACTCAAGAAGCAGAGAACACCAGTAAGATGGTGCTCGAAAAGGGTGGGGCAGTCGTGCTTGGAGAAGCCCCCGAGGCCGAACAGAGCGTTCGTCCATGGCGTGCTCCCCAAAAGGCGGCCAACACCACTATCGCATCGCTTGTGGGTCAGAAGACACTGATGGCAAAACGCACATCAGGTCTGATTCCTGCTTACAATGTGGAAGTGACAAAAGTGGCCGACGACAGTGTGATGATTTCTCCGTTCTTGTTCACAGATGTCGTGTTGAAGGCGAAAGTGGACGAAGCAACAGGCGAAATCACATTCCCAGCACAAACAGTGACCGTGATCGACGGCAACATTGTGAAATTGTGCAAGTATAACACAAAAACGGGTGCCTATAGCGACACCGACGATGTGAAAGGTTCAGTGGCCGATGGCGATATCTTCATGGAAGACGCTTTCGGCTTTTTTGTTACAGAAGGTCCCAACAAGGGCGCTTATCTGACCAACAGTCTGAACAAGTATGCAGTGGTGGTTACTCCTAACGCCAACATTGCCAACAAGAAGGTGACTTATGGCGGTGATGGCTCAATGACCACTGCCAACCGCACCGTGAGCGACGAAACCGCAGGCGGCTACGTTTATCAAGTGTCAAGCAACAAGGCTCGTGTGCTGCATGTGCCTGCTGCTAATGTAGGTTATACCGACTTGCTACTTACCCTTAATCCTGGTGGCACAGTGAGCATCGATCCTCAAACTCTCTACGCTGTGAGTCCTTATGGCGATGTGAACTGCTATCCATTCACCGAATCCACCGATGCCTCTGGTGCTATCACCGTTTCGGCTCAGGTGATTTCTCCTGTGAATGCCACTTATACACAGGGCAAGATTTCTTGGAAAAAATGGTTGCAGGCTGCGTATGGCACCTACAAGGTGATTATGGGCATGTATGATGGCACCACCATCACCACCGCTGCATCGCTCACTTTCCCTGCAAAGCCTGCAATGGATTTTGAAGGTGAAGGTACGGCAGAAAGCCCTTACCTGATTAAGACTCCAAAGGATTTGGCCACATTGGCTTACCTTTCAAAGAAAGATGCCAGCGTTCGTAGTGCTTCAAGCACAACTACCGTGAATGGCGTGGTATATAAAGGTGTGTTCACTGGCAAATATTTCAAGCTGGCCAACGACATTGATATGGCTGGCACAAAGGAAGCCGTAGAGCCAATCAGTAGCAACGACTATATGTTCGACGGTGTGTTTGATGGTGACAACCATACCATCAGCAACTTCACTATTGAAAACTTCGCTTACGACTTCTGTGGTCTGTTTGCAGCAGTAGGTAACAAGGGCGAAGTGAAGAACCTGAATATGGCCAACGCCTACGTGTCGTCGCTCGGCTACAATGTGGGTGCCGTTGTGGGTCGCAACTTCGGTAAGATTGAAAATGTGACTTTGGAAAGCCCTCGCGTGGTGGCTGCAGAAGGCTACTATGTGGGCGGTGTGGTAGGTAACTCTTATGGCCCTATCAATAATGTGAAGGTCGACAAGGCTGTGGTTAGCGCTCAAGGCTACACTGGTGCCGTGTCGGGTGCCGTGTATGGCAGCATGACCAACACACAAGCTACCGGTAGCGTGTCGGGTTCTGGCAAGCAAGTGTTTATCGGTGGTTTGGCAGGTTTGGTCAACAAGTACGCAGTTGAACTTCCTGATGCAGTGGTCGACAACTGCTCATTCTCTGGTACAGTGACCGGTGCAAACAATGAAGTGGCTATCGGTGGCTTGATTGGTACGTTCGGTAATGGTTCGCTCACCAACTGTGCAACATCTGCTACAGTGATGGGTATTTCGTCTGTGGCATGCTATGTGGGCGGTTTGACTGGCTCTATCTATCATGCAACAGTGAACAATTGCTACTCTACCGGATTTGTGAGCAATCCTAACACACCACACTGTGGTGGCTTGGTAGGTAAGAGCTCTGAATACAACGAATCATCGGGTGGTAGTGTGATTACCAACTGCTACTCTTCAGCAATGTTGAGCACGGGTTCTACTTCAAGCACCCGTGGTTTGGTGGGCACTCCAACCTATATCACCATTGGCAGCGGTTGCTACTACGATGCTCAAATCGCAGGTTTGGAAGCCGACAATGCCAAGAGCACTGCAGAACTCACTTCGGGCAATGCTCCAGAAGGATTCTCTGCCGATGCTTGGACTGTGGAAGCTGGTGTATATCCAACTTTGAAATCTCTTTCAGCCGACTTTAAGGCTGCCTCTTCTGCTGCATTGGTGCTCAATGCCAGCGACAATGTGAACCAAGTGAAGAACAACTTCACCTACAGCACTGCCAACGATGTGGTGTGGAATGGCGTTAGAAACCGTCAGTACACTACCGACGGCGGTTATGCTTACAAATTCAACAATGGCGTTGGTGAACTTAATTGGGAACAATACACCGACACCGTGTATGTGAGCAAGGGCGATGTTCGCAAATATGTGATTCTGAACATTGCTCCAATGCCATTTGAGGGCAACGGTACAGCAGAAAATCCATGGATTATCCGCACTAAGCAAGACCTCAAGGATTTCTCTCATATCTCTAATGCAGCAAGCATCAGCTTCGATGGCAAATTCTTGAAGCAAGTGGCCAATATCGACTGCGAAGGCGACACTATCGTGCCAATCTGCAAGGATAAGTCGGCTACATTCGCATTCCTTGGCACCTACGACGGTGGTGGATTCACTATCGACAATATGGTGGTCAGCAGTGTGGAATTCTACGACGAAACTTCAACCACTCCTGGCAATGTGAATCCAAAGAGCGAAAACAGCTACTATTATGCTGGCTTGTTCGCTAATGTCGGCACCACAGGTGTTGTGAAGAATGTGAATATCGGCAAGGGATGTCTGTTCGACTGTTTCAGCTACGGTGGTGCCATTGCCGGCTCAAGCACTGGTTTGATTGAAAACTGTGCAAACTTTGGTACCGTGAAGGTTTACTTCTCGCAAGCTGGCGGTATAGTGGGCGATTTGAAAGCCAAGGGTGTGGTTCGCAACTGCTTCAATGGCGGTAACGTTTACTGCGGTTACACTTATGCTGGTGGTATTGCCGGTAAGAGTGCTTCTGCCTTGATTGAAAATTGCCAGAATGCTGGTGATGTGGCTGCCAAGTTCCTCAACCCTTATCAACCCGAAGGTAAGCAGTATGCTGCCGGTGGTATCGTGGGTAATGCTGCAGCAGGTACCGAAATGGTGAATGTGCTCAATTCTGGTAAGGTAAGTTCTAACAAGCAAGTGGGTGGTATCGTAGGCGTTCAGGCTGCCACTGCCGCTGCTCCAACCAAGGTGG
>JAKSMA010000121.1 GCA_024400895.1 Muribaculaceae bacterium
CGCTGCTAAGATTATCAGCCGCATCAACGGTTTCACATACGTACAAACAGCATTCGACTACTTCACTGGTGAACGTAAGGAAGTTGCTAAGACTCCTTACAGCGACGGCGACCGCGCAAAGGTTAACTGCTACGGTGCTGACGATGTTCGCGAAGGTGTTGCTATTATGTGGAAAGAAGGCGTTGACGTATCTATCACTGGTAACTCAACCAACCCAACTCGTTTCCAACACCCAGTAGCTGGTACTTACAAGAAGGAACGCACTCTTAAGGGTATGCCTTACTTCAGTGTTGCTTCTGGTGGTGGTACAGGTCGTACACTTCACCCCGACAACATGGCTGCAGGTCCTGCATCTTATGGTATGACCGACACCCTCGGCCGTATGCACTCTGATGCTCAATTCGCTGGTTCTTCTTCAGTTCCTGCACACGTTGAAATGATGGGCTTCCTCGGCATTGGTAACAACCCTATGGTTGGTTGTACAGTTGCTGTTGCTGTTGACGTTGCACAAGCTCTCAACAAATAATTAGCACAACATTATTTCTAACATAGTTAACTCCCGCCATACTGCTATGACGGGAGTTTTCTATTTTGTCCAAACATATAATTTCAATTAACCCATCAACCACTTCCCCACTTTTGGAATTTTTTGAATAGCAACAGAACATGAAGCCACAATTATATAGGTGACAAGTGCTCCAACAACAATTTGGACAGGTGTAGTCCATAATCCGAACACTCCAGCTTCACCAATGCCCCACAAATCGCGCAATTTTGCAATCACGATAGCAAGAACTACCATGTGTGAAAGATACATGCCATAACTTGCTTTTGCAACCGGAAGTACGATATGCTGATAAATCCCCCCTGAAGCATTAATCCTTTTGAGCATCACAATCGCCCCAATAGCCATCAATGCTACGCCTAATGTGTCGTACGTGATTGTGGTTTCCCACCACACAGCCACATCAAGTCCACCTTTAGCAGGGAAAGTTCCTCCTGAATGAGCAAGAATCCTTCTCAGCATTCCGCCACCGGAAATCACGAAACCTGCAAGCCATATCGGGAAACCAACCAACAATGTTTGCTTAACCGACAATTGCGGAACAAACCTGCGGAAATACAATCCCAGCAACATAAAACCGATAAATCCGGAGATGTAATAAAAGCTGCCATAGGTGTTCCAACTCGCCTCTCCCCAAATGGGATAAATTGCTTGTCGAGGGATGCCTGTAGGCCCATAAGTGATTGCAGCGGTTGCATCTGACACATAATCACGAATCAACGGAAGCACCGTGGTGAGTCCCCAAATGAAAAGGTAGATTTGCAATTCACGTTTTCCCACCTTTTCCGCCCACGGCGACAGCATGGGAATAAGTAGATACACACCAACCAACATATACACAAACCACAAGTGGCCTGCAGCATAATTAAAATTCAGAAGAAGAGACTTCAGATTATCTACAGGCTCTCCCCAATACAGTGCATAGAACAACGACCACAGCAAGAAAGGGACAACTATTCGCAATGTTCGTTTCTTCAGAAATTCACCAGAAGAATATTTTGTAGGAAACAGAAGGTAACTTGAAGCAATAACGAACAATGGCACGCACATTCTAACAGCAGAATCGATAAACGAAGCCCAAAAAGCATCAGATTTGGTCAACACCAAAGCACCATCACCGCCCAAATAGAATGGTTCTGTGCAGTGAATAAGCATTACCATAAAGCATGCAATCACACGCATCCAGTCAACCCATACTTCCCTATGTGTAATTCTATTCGCTGACATTTCGACAATTTATTCTAATTCTCTAACAGATATCACCACATCACCATCTTTAGACGGTGAGTATTTAATCTTCACGAGATCGCCTTCTTCCCATGCGTCAATGCTGTCGCGAGTCAGTTCAGGATAGGCAAAATCGTAAGATTTGCCATCAGCATCTTCCACAAGAATGCTATTCATCGCACCTCCTATCACCACTCCATCAACAGAAAGTGTATCTTGAGCTTCTACATCGTCTGAATCTTCATCCACTACAGTTTTTACTTTAGTGGAATCCTTTGGAACAGAAGAAGTGCTCGAGGCACCTTCTTTTTGGCAAGAGACGAAATTTATGGCACAAAATAGCGAAACAATCGCAAAAATTATCTTTTTCATCATATTTTCATTTTAAAATTTCACTACAAATTTAACACATAATTTTATGCATCACAAACTAAACGAAAAAAACGTGCATCTCAAAAATGAGATGCACGTCGATTCGGAATCAATTGAATCCTATAGGATAATCAATTATTATTCACCTTTTTCGAGTTTTGCCTTGAGAGCAGCAAGTGAACTGATGTCGCCAAGAGTAGTCTTTTCAAGATTGTTAGCTACTGCTGGTTCTTCAGCTTGAGGCTTAGCAGCCTTCTTTGCCTTGCGAACTTCTGCCTTTTGTTCATCTTCAAAGATGCGGCTGTGGCTGAGGATGATGCGCTTAGCGTCCTTGTTGAATTCAATTACCTTGAATTCGAGCTTTTCGCCTTGCTTAGCTTGTGAGCCATCTTCCTTTTGGAGGTGCTTAGGAGTTGCAAAACCTTCAACGCCATGAGGCAAGCTAATTACTGCGCCCTTGTCGAGCATTTCAGCGATTGTACCTTCGTGTACGCTACCTACAGTGTAAACAGTTTCGAACACATCCCAAGGATTGTCTTCGAGTTGCTTGTGACCGAGGCTCAAGCGACGGTTTTCCTTGTCAATTTCAAGAACTGCAACTTCGATTTCAGCACCAATTTGAGTGAATTCGCTTGGGTGTTTAATCTTCTTAGTCCAAGAGAGGTCGCTGATGTGGATAAGGCCATCAACACCTTCTTCAAGTTCTACAAATACACCGAAGTTAGTGAAGTTGCGAACCTTAGCTGCATGCTTGCTACCAACAGGGTATTTGGTTTCGATAGTTTCCCAAGGATCTTCCTTAAGTTGCTTGATACCGAGCGACATCTTACGTTCTTCGCGGTCGAGAGTAAGGATTTGTGCTTCCACTTCGTCGCCAACCTTCATGAAGTCTTGAGCGCTACGCAAGTGTTGAGACCAGCTCATTTCGCTTACGTGGATAAGACCTTCAACACCAGGAGCGATTTCTACGAATGCACCATAGTCGGTCATAACAACTACTTTACCCTTCACGCGGTCACCAACCTTAAGCTCTGCATCGAGTGCATCCCATGGGTGTGGCATGAGTTGCTTCAAGCCGAGAGCAATGCGCTTCTTTTCTTCATCGAAGTCAAGAATAACAACATTGAGCTTTTGGTCAGGTTGAACGATGTCGTTAGGATTGTTAACGCGGCCCCAAGAAAGGTCAGTGATGTGGATAAGACCGTCAACGCCACCCAAGTCGATGAATACACCGTAAGGAGTGATGTTCTTAACAGTACCTTCAAGTACTTGACCCTTTTCGAGTTTAGCGATAATTTCCTTGCGTTGTTGTTCGAGCTCAGCTTCAATAAGAGCCTTGTGTGAAACAACCACGTTCTTGAATTCTTGGTTGATCTTTACAACCTTGAATTCCATAGTTTTGTTAACGTAAACATCATAGTCACGGATTGGCTTAACGTCGATCTGTGAGCCAGGGAGGAAGGCTTCAATGCCAAATACATCAACAATCATACCACCCTTAGTGCGGCACTTGATGTAACCCTTGATGATTTCGTCGTTGTCAAGCGCTTGATTAACGCGTTCCCAGCTCTTGCTTGCACGTGCCTTCTTGTGAGAAAGTACGAGTTGGCCTTTGCGGTCTTCTTGATTTTCAACGTAAACTTCTACAGAGTCGCCTACCTTCAAATCAGGATTGTAACGGAATTCGTTAAATGGAATAATGCCGTCTGACTTAGCACCGATGTTAACCACTACCTCACGCTTGTTGATTGAGATAACGGTACCTTCAGTTACTTCGTGATCCTTGAAAGAACCAAGAGACATGTCATAGGTTTTTTCCAGTTCTTCTTGAGATTTCTCTCTTTGAGTTTCGCCTTTTTCAAAGGCTTCCCAGTCGAAATCTTCGATTGGAGAATTTTTTAATTCTTCGCTCATTTTAAATAGTTAATAAATTAGTTAATTATAACGCTTCACAGATTCGTTCCCGCGAAACGCAAATGCAAAATTACACATAATTTTCCAAATATCAACACTTTTCACAGGCAAAAAACAAATTTCCCAATAATATTTTACGACAAAAATGACAACAACATAAAATAATGGGTAAAATCCATCTACACATATATAAATATGGACGAAAATATTTGGTTTTTCCGATTCAATATATTAACTTTGTGACATCAACTATAAGAATATTTTTTGCTTAACTATATAAAACAACTTTTAAAACAACAAAAAATGAAAAAATTATTACTCTTAGCTGCTGCTGCAGTGGCTCTCGGTGCTAATGCACAACCAACTTTGACCCAAAACTGGAAGTCAACAGCAAACACCGCCATGACTACTACCGACGTTCGTCAAGGTGTTGGTTTGAATGGTAAAATCTACATCAACAACAAGGCTGACCAAAAGGTTTACGTAATTGGCCAAAACGGCATGTTAGACCAAACTCTTCCTGGTGGTCAAAACTGTGGTATCGGTCTCGACCAAGCTGGTCACATCTTTGTTGTGAACTCAGTATTCCCTAACACTTGGGGCACAGACGAAGGTACAATCAAGGTTTACGATCCTGCAAATCCTGAAGAAGTAACAAACCTCGGCTTCGCTGAAGAATGTGTAGCAATGGGCCGTGTTGACTATGTAGGTTTCGCAAAGGGTGACCTCACAGGTGACGGTGAACTCCTTCTCGTTGGTGGTTCAAGCACTGGTATCAGCAAGCTCGTTGTTGCTGACGGTGAAGTTAGTGAAGACGATTCTTATGTAGCTACTTGCGACGGTCTTACTTACGCTAACTTGGTAGTTGTTAAGCCTTACATGGATGGCAATGACGAAAAGTATCTCTATGTAGCTCGCAACGCTGCTCCTGCTATTATCGTAGCTGACGGTGACAACTTTGCTGTTGAAAAAACTATGGCTTGGGAAAACAAGGGTGCTTCTAACGGTGCTGACATCTTTGAACTTGGTGGCAAGAAATATGTTGTTTACCCAACTCTCCCTAACTACACCGATGGTTTCGCAATTGCTTGCCTCGATGATGAACCTGTAGTTATTGACGATAAAGGTAACAAGGGATTAGCAGCTCTCGTAACTAAGGCTCCTGAATTCCAAGCTAATCCTAACGGTGTTCAAGCTAACTGGCTCAATGCAGAAGTTATTAGCGAAACTGAAGCTGTTATCTATCAATATGTTCCTGGTGGCTACTGCGAAGCTTACACTTTCGCTCTCCCATCTGAACCTACAGGTGTTAACGATGTAACTGCTAAGGAAGCCAAGGTTCGCAAGGTTGTTGAAAACGGTCAAGTTTACATCATCAACGGTGAAGCTAAGTACAACGTAATGGGTGCTCAAGTTAAATAATCCATCCTTACATACAAATCTATAAAAGTCGTCTCGTATGAGGCGACTTTTTTTTACACTACAATCCTAATTTTCTTGCAATTAATTTTGAAAATGTTATTTATTGGATTATCTTTGCGATACTAAATATACTATAATACACATATATTATATTATTAACTAATTAATCAAACAATTCAATGAAAAAGTCATTACTTTTAGCAGGAATGCTCGCATTTGCAGTTGCTGCTAATGCACAGCATCCATTCGCTTACGGTCTAAAGAGCGCTAACGTTGAAAGCGGCACCGTATCTGGCGAAAGTCTTACAGTAAACTACACGCTCAATGCCGACGCTCAAAATGTGGTAGTTAAAATTCTCAAGGTTGAAGACGGATCTGTGGTTAAGGGTCAAGAACTTACCAGCGAAGGCCTCACTAAAGGTGCTCACCAAGTAGAAATCAGCCTCGATGGTCTTGAAAAAGGCGTAGAATACACTTTCAGCGTGCAAGCAACCGGTGTTGCAGGCCAAAGCAAGGAAGTTTTTGGTTCAAGCGATTTTGCAACTGGTCAAGCACACCAATTCTGGAGCCCTTACGGAATCGCGGTTGACAACAACACCAACAGCGAGCACTTCGGTCGCGTGCTTTGCAACGAATCACAAACCTCAGTGCCAGCTACTTACTTCGCAGGTGGCAAAGTAGGCATCTTTGAATACACCCCACAAGGCGAATTCGTTGCTTACCACAATCCATTGAATATCCGCACCGACTTCTGTCCTGATGGCACTACTCGCGCTTTCAACTTTAAGAAAACTCACATCTCAAAAGACGGTCGCATCTTCGTAGGCGTTGACAACTGTGTTAACAATCCTATCTATGAACTCAGTGCCGACCTCGAAACCTGGACCCCTCTCTTCGAAGGTACACTCGATGAAGCCACCGGTTACATCAACGACGCTAACGGTGCATTAGTTGCTGGTCCAAGTGCAGCATTTGCAATCGCTGGTGAAGGCGACAACCTTAAGCTTGTGAACCTCGCTTGCAAAGGTGGTCAAGTATTCAACTATGGTAACTTCACTACACACTACTACGACTTAGGCACAGCTACCAGCTGGGCAGCACCTGCAACCAACG
This sequence comes from Muribaculaceae bacterium, assembly GCA_024400895.1. Classification (GTDB taxonomy): domain Bacteria; phylum Bacteroidota; class Bacteroidia; order Bacteroidales; family Muribaculaceae; genus Sodaliphilus. Next base: position 6,614 of record JAKSMA010000121.1, read on the forward strand.
AAGTGATGCCTCTTAGCATGCAGTACACCATTTCTGCTCAAAGTGTATCTATCGCTATGGATGAAGACGGCAAAGGTATTTGGTATGTTCAATACCGTGGCACTCCTACAGAAACTCAACCTGCAGTGAAGCACGTTACTCTCACCGAAAATGGATGGGAAGAAGATTATAGCGACATCACTACCGTGGCTCGAGGCGGCGGCGTGGCTTGGAACAAAGACTACACTCTCCTCGCAATGCCTAAGGGAAACAACTTGCTTGGCATCTATGAAGTTTCATACAGCCCAACAGCTGTAGGTCCAGTGCTTACTCAAAAATATTCTGTTAGCACTCCTACTATTCGTGGCTTCAACGACATCGCATTCGACTACGCTAACAATGTATACGCATGCGACAACGGTAAGGAAGTTCTCCAACAAATCCAGCTTCCTCTCGAAGAACCAGTTTGCGAAACTCCAGCTCCTGTAAGCGAAACATTCCATCTTCCTACAGCAACTGCTATCAACGACGTGACTAACGCAACTGTTGATTCTGTTAAGAAGGTTTATGAAAATGGCCAAATCTACATCATCAAGGGCGAACGCAAGTTCAACATCATGGGTGTAGAAGTGAAATAATCATTTCCTATAACAATTCACAAAAAGGTCGCCTACTGGCGGCCTTTTTTGGGATCAGCGGATTTTCCTGGTTGGTGGAGCGCATATTCAAGAATATA
>JAKSMA010000122.1 GCA_024400895.1 Muribaculaceae bacterium
TTGCACCACTTGAATCACAGTAACGCAATGTGGCTGTAAGGTCGGGGTTCAAATAAATATCGGTAATTGGCTTGCCCAGGAATCCTTGATTGCCAACGGGATAATTTTCTGTAGTAGAACCCAGATTGAGCACTGCAGCAGGAGCAGACATGTCGGTAAACTCATGGTTGGTTTCGCCAAAAAGGTCGGTAGCTTCTGTCGCGTCGGTAGCAACGTTGTCTGCAGGCATGATAGTCATCAATTGCACTGCAAAATTATTGACACTGTTCACTTGCCAACGCACAGGAATGTAGGTTACGTGAGTAATCAGCACGCCCTCATCTTTGATGTAAGAATCCCAACCCTGACGGCGACGATTCTCTACCACAAAGTATTCATTTGCATTATCTTTATTCACCAGTTTCAATGCCCGGTCGGATGCTGCCGACTTTGAATTGAATACTGGCAATGTGTATTCTGTGTTTTCTACAGGAGTTTCAAGTTGAATCCATCCGAAGAACGATTTTTCGTAGGCACTGTAACCCACAGGAGTGGTACCATTGTTGTTGTAGCAGCCATAGTCCATCAAGCTCCATGAGCCCATGCCGTAATTGCTACCATAGGTAGTCATATAGAAGTCGGGCAAACCAAGGCAGTGTGAAAATTCGTGGCAGAATGTGCCGATGCCATCCATTTGAGTCCCGGTGTCTTGAACACGGCAAACTTATTCACGATAATGCCATCATAGGTTTTTGCTCCTGGGCCATCGCCAGAGTTTGCAGCACCAACCAACGTCCACTGACATGGCCAAACAGATTCGGGCACGGTGGTCGATGCTTGAGCTTCACCCACACCTGCATAAACCACAATCACCACGTCGCACATACGGTCGCCGTCGTTGTCATAATCAGCCCAGTTGATAGAGGAGTTTGCTTGAGCCAAATCACAAGCCTCAGCCACCATCTTGCCTACACCCTGATCGTCGCCATTCGACAGATTAGCGCCGTAAGCAGCACGGTTTTCACTAAGTGTATACACCCCGTACACATCAAATTGTGGTTCAAATTTTCCATTCGACTGGTCAACGAAATATTGACGGGCGCTGTTGGTGTCGTCGCTGAAATGAGTCTTAAATGCTTGCAACGAGTTGCTCACTTTCTTGTCGGCATAGTCCACCACAATGATAGGCACTTTCACTTTACCAATGTAAGGCACTTGCGACGCTCTTTGAGCCTCTTCAACACGTGCAATAATGCGACGGCTAATTGATGTAGAGGAACTCGCTTCAGAGAAATTCAAGGCATTACCCATACCTTCAATGAAACTTACTTCGCTAATCGTGCGATCTGTTTTGTTGTGAGCGAGTGTAGTTGTGATACCTTTGGCTGATGCATAACAAAAGTCCCCATCAGAGTTACGCTTAATAATCAGCCCATCTTCTGTTGCAAGTGAATGGAAGTGTTCATCGCCAAGAGTCTGAACACGAATCGTCGTACCATCACTTTGAGTGTAGGTGAGAAATCCCCTCTTTGCAGGAACTGCCCACATACTTAAAGTCGAGGCAAAAAACAATGCCAATAAAAGGTTTACGGTCTTTCTCATTGCAAATAACAAGGCAAAAAATTAGTATATTAGAGTAGTAGTTTTTGCAAATATATGAAAAAACAACAAAAAAAACAAGGAAAAATACCAGAAAAATTAAATCCCAAGAGATTTTTACCATTCCCTTACACTTTTCAAGACAAACAGCATAGCTGCTTACAATCACTCACCAATTACTACCATTTATCCAATTATTCACATTTTTTGTCAAAAATTCTTCAACATTGATGCCTACATAATATATACTTACATCTTTTCGTTATAGATAATATCAAAATAAGAACAAAATGAAAATCGGCATCATCGGCGCAGGCATCATTGCCAACAAAGTTTCGGGCATATTAAGTGAAAGATGGAGTGAAATGCTCTATGCTGTGGCATCGCGCGATGCAGCTCGCGCACAAGAATTCGCTGCACGACACGGGTTCAAGAAAGCGTACGGAAGCTACGAGGAGCTGGTATGCGACCCTGAGGTCGGCATCGTGTATGTGGCTACCCCACATTCACACCACTTTGCTCATGCGCGCCTTGCCCTCATGCACGACAAGCATGTGATTTGTGAAAAAGCATTCACCGCAAATGCCTCAGAAGCGAAGGCGCTCATAGAATTGGCACACAATCGCGGTCTATTCCTGATGGAGGCCATGTGGACTCGCTTCATGCCTATCACGCAAAAGATTTCAGATGTGCTGAAGAGTGGCATCGTGGGCCGACCTCGGATTCTCAACGCCAGCCTCTGCTGGAGCATGACCGAGATTCCCCGCATCAAGCAATCCAATCTTTGCTGCGGCGCGCTACTGGATTTGGGTGTCTACTGTCTCACATTTGCACATATGTATATGGGAGAAGATATCGTGAACATCAATTCAAATGTGGTGAAAGGCGGAGACAATGTGGACTGGACAAGCGCCATCTCCATATTGTATGCCGATGGAAAAATTGCCAACCTACAATGCTCGGCTTGCTGCTACGACAAGCGTGGCATCATCGTGTGCGAACAAGGACGGATTGAGGTGGATGCCGTGAACTGGCCCACATTTATGAAAGTGGTCGACAAAAACGGTAACGTCATTGAAGAATATCATGTGCCCGCCGATGAGCCAAGTGGCTACGAACTTGAATTTCTCGCAGCTAAAGAAGCGCTTGAAAAAGGATGGACAGAACACCCTCTCATGCCCCACTCCTCCACGCTCCACATCATGGAAATAATGGACACCGTGCGCAAACAGTGGCAAATCACCTACCCCAACGACATTCAGTAACCCCATTATAGCAAAAAATATCCGCTGATTGGAAAGAGAAATCCAAGCAGCGGATGATATTTTATCGATTATCCCCTATGAGAAACAAAATATTGCCATCTGTCTCTAATGCACTTTCTGGGATTATTCGCCTGCTATTATTGGGCAACTACGGCACGAATTGCGTTGCCTTGGCCCACAGAGTCTTTGAACACACCTGGTGTGAATGTCTCGTCGTCGCGTTCCCAAAGTTGGAGCACCACCACTTCAAACCCCACTTGATACATCTCGCTACCGGTGATTTCGCCCGACTGATAGAAACCAAACTCGCCAGCCTGGCTGCGTCCGTAGCTATACATGGTACCGGTCATTGGCAAAAAGATTGAGTTGCCGTTAGGCCCTGTCAGGCGGAAACCTTTCTGTCCGTCGATGGTTTCGTGAGTATACGTACAATTTTCCCACAATTCTACCAGCTGGGCAGCTGTTGGCATTCTCCACTTCTTACCCATTTTCTTGGTAGCAACATCCAATTTTGTGCCTCCAATGTTCTCTCTTGGGCATCCTTCACCTGAAGGCTTTCCTTTGTCGCCATAGCGATAGAGTCCGCCATAGGCTTGGGGCGATTCAGCACCCACATTGCGGTCGGCCCAAAGCGTGCCACTTGGCAAACCGAGGTCAACAGCCTTTGCATTAGTCACTGCACAACCACTGGTAGGCGCATACTTACCCATGGTGTTGGTCACTTTTTTTGATTTTGAAGAACGTTTTGCACTGTAGGCAGGCACAGCAGTTGCCATTGCCAATACCAACACTGCGATTGAAAGGAATTTTACACTTTTCATCTTTTTCTATTTTTAAAATTATTATTTCTGAAATTGAATATTGGTGGCGCAAAGATATATATTTATCCTTAAAACTCCAAAACGCAATTCCCACAAAAATGGCCTCATACATTTCGAAATAATGAAAAAATTAGTACATTTGTAGCCTAATTGTATAAATCATAAATCAAAACGATTATGAATAGAAAATTCTTAACATTCATCTTTGTTGCATGCTGTGCACTTGTTATGTCGGCACAGGATGCTATCCGAGTGAAATATCAAGGCTCAAAGCCCACCATCAGCGATTTTGTCGGAGCTATGGTCAACGACTTTGGTAAAGAACGCGAAGACGACTGCTGCAATGAATCGGCAAATGCGATGCTTCAAGCGTGGAAGAAGCACATTAAAGGCGCTCCTCTATCTAAAGGCGAAACACTTACCGTCGACGAAAAGAACGGTTACGTGTGCTATGAGTCAAGATACGAAGACAACTTGCTCAGAATTGAAATGTGCTACTGGAACGAAGCCGACAAAAAGCACAAATTGGTGGCCTATAATGTAACTTCGTTCAGCAATGGCAAATGCAGTCCTGGTCAATTCGACGGCCTCACTTTCTACCGCTACAACAATGCCACAAAAAAATTGACGATGACTCAAAACACCGGTTTTGATGTGATTTATTTCGAAAATGGTGCCCATATTAGTTACGACCTCCCCCGCAGCGGGAAGGATATCGTGGCCAACTATTGGTTTGAAAATGGCAAAAAAACGCAAAAGACCATCAAGTGGAACGGTAGCCGCTTCAAGTAAACCCGAACCATCTTTTACACATATATCAACTCAGGGTAAAAAAATCAGTCCACCTTTTTAGATGGACTGATTTTTTTGTATCATCACTTTCAACAGATTCGCCAGTTCAGGAATCTGATTTCACTACAAGAGGAGGATGTTGATGAGTGCGGTTACATCGCTCACGTTCACTTGTCCGTTACCATCAATATCGCAAACAGCTTCGCTGTAGTCTACAGTGCCGAGAATCTTGTTGATGAGAGCAGTCACATCACTCACATTCACTTCACCATCACCGTTCACGTCGCCTTTCTTTCCTGGCTGTGGAGTGTCGGACTCTTCAACGATGCTGCTGAAGTCTTTCCACACCTCGGCTGCCTTGTAGACATCCACTTTACCCTTCGGAACATAGAGTGTGCCTGTTTGTGCCTTGTAGAACACGCGAGCCACAATCGCGAGTGGCGACTGCATACGGTTGTGTACTTCAGCAAGTGCTGTGCAGTTGTAGAAAGCATCGGTTGCAATCTCGGTAACAGTGCTTGGCAATGTGAGATTTTTAAGCGACTTATCGCCATAGCAAACAGCCTTCCCAAGAGATGTAACGCCTTCTGGGAAATCAACGGCGGCAAGAGCTGTGCCACGTAATGCATTTTCGCCCACAGTGATGAGACCTTTGTTGAGTTTGATTGATGCCAACGCCGTACAATTGTAGAATGCCTGCTTGGCAATTGTTGTTACCGATGCGGGAACTTCAATAGCAGTGAGCGCCTTGCAGCCATTGAACGTGTTTTCGGGAACTTCGGTCAAGGCTGTTGACAGATTTACTGATGTAAGAGCTGCACAACCTTGAAACACTTGCAAACCCATCGTCTTCACTGAGTTACCCATCGAAACAGATGTCAGTGCTGGGCAAGTGTAGAATGCTTGCTTGCCAATAGATGTCACACTTGCAGGAATAGTTATTTGCTCAATACCACTCTTATAGAAAGTTTGAACATCAATAGTAGTCACTCCATTAGGAATGTTCACACTCTTAAGGTTGGTGGTGTTGCTGAAAGCATACATTCCAATCTTGTTCACACCAGCAGGAAGAGTGATACTGGTCAGAGCACTACAATTGGTGAATGCGTTTTGCCCAATGGTTGTCACTGTAGATGGTATTTCTACAGTTGGCAGCGACGTACAGCCATAGCACATACTTTCAGGCAATTCCTTGAGGTTGCTTGAGAGCGTGAGAGAAGTGAGTTTTGAGCAACCATAGAACACCATACTTGGCAGCACTGCAACAGAGTTGGGGATTACAAGGGTGGTGAGGCTTGAGCAACCATAGAATGCTCTTGTGCCTAAAGATGTGACAGATGCAGGGAGATTGATGCTGGTCATTTTTGGGCAACCGTCGAAAGCGTTGTCACAAATTTTCAACAAGTTGTTGCCCTCAATTGTCACAGAAGTAATTGCAGTGGCACTACGGAAAGCGCTGATATCAATCTCTGTGATTCTATAATCATGCTCTTTATAATTGAAACTTGCGGGAATCACCACATCACCACTCACACTGCCACCACTCACCGAGGCTGTGTAATCGTAAGAATTGGTCATCACTTCCAATCCGTTTGGCAGCGTGACAATGTCCTTCACACTGACTGATTTCTGCTGTGCCCAAGCACACATTGTACATGATACGACAACAAGGAGGAAATAGATTTTTTTCATAATTATATTAGTCCTTTTAGTTTGTAATATTGAAATGGATTATCATTGATTTCTATTCAATCAACAAAAATACTACACGTTTAAGGATAATTCCATCCAAACCCGTTAATTCATGTTAAATCTTCAAACTTTCCTTAAATCACATCACTATCTCTAACCATAAATTTCCAATGATTCAAACGAAATGACAAAAGCTGTCCTTTTATCTACAAAGTTTGAGAAAACACTGCAAAGATGACACTATTTCTGCACAATTATTAGCATAATCACAAAAAATCCACCAAAAGCAAAACAAAAGTTTGCATTTTGTGTTTTAATTCACTAAATTTGCAGCCCTTTATTGTTCAACAAATTAAATAATATCAGCTATGAAACGGTTAATTTTATTGGCAGCGATCTTAATTTGCACACTTGCTGCACAAGCTCGCACCTACCATTTGATGGGCTATGGTGAAGCATATTGCCATGGCAAAGTTCTAAGCAATGGTGTAGTGCAATTCGGCGACTGGGTTCAAGAATCATTCGAATTCCACATGTCGAACCAAAAAGTGACAGTTACCGTCAACCCTGAACACACCTATTACGTTCCCACCGAATTTGTGGATTTACAAAGGGGAGACAACGACATCTGGAAAGCTGCAGGTGAAATCCAAACTGTAGACGACGTGAAAGGTGAGTACAACGTTTTGCTCAAGCCAACAGGTGAAGGCGAAATCCTCATCAAATACGGCAACGAAGCATGGAAATATAGAGTGAGAATGGAGCACATCGTTCCTGAGATGGAGCAAAGAGCTCCCACAGATGCACAAGCCCCTTCAAGAAATGGAGTGGGCACATCCATTGTCGCTAAGCGAAGTAGTTCTGCCAAGCCTGGCAAGCCACAATAAGCGGCTCGCTTAGCATCTACAACAAAAACATCAACAGCGACGATTCGTATAGTTCGCATGGCCTTCGGGTGAAAATGGCTCTATCCAAGGCACAGGACTAACGGACGTCGCTGGATGTTTTTATACGACACCGAACACCGGCAGCCATATAAATAATTGGGCGGTTCTCTTCTCGCAACGGCACAAAAAAAAGACCCGACTGAAAGTCGAGTCTCATTTGTGGGCGTTGACG
>JAKSMA010000123.1 GCA_024400895.1 Muribaculaceae bacterium
GAGGCCGAGCGAATAGAAAAGATTATCACCCCCATTAAGAACCTCTTTGGAGCAGTGTTCTTCATCTCCGTGGGTATGCTTGTCGACCCAGCGGTGATGTCGCAGAATGCATTCACCATCTCGGTGCTCTCCATCGTGCTGATTGTGGGCATGATTTTGTTTGGCACTTTTGGCATGCTCGCTATGGGCCAACCTCTTCGCATTGCTATGCAGTCAGGATTCTGTCTTACGCAAATTGGTGAATTCTCCTTCATTATTGCCACAACGGGTATGAGTTTGGGAGTGCTTGAGAGGAGTTTGTATCCAATCATCGTTGCCGTATCTGTGATAACCACTTTCTTCACCCCATTCTTTATCAAAGGAGCGAAACCTTGCTATAATTGGGTGGCACGAAAAATTCCGAAAGGGTGGACCATTCTTCTTGAGGGCTACAGCAACAAAGAAGCTACCAGTGTGCATAGCGAAAACCGCAAACTTTGGCGAAAGGTAGTGAATCGCTATTTGGTACACACGATGGTGTATGTGGCTGTCACCATTATGGTCATCTTCCTCATCAAGGCGTATTTGAAGCAATACATATTCAACATGATTCCAGGCAAGGAGTGGGACTATCTGATTTTTGCCGGCATCACAATCTTCTTGATACTCCCTTTGGTATTTGCCATATCCCGTCCGAATATCAAACCAGAGGAAAAGCGACAGATTGTGGAGCAGAGCGGAAAAATCACGTATGTGCCACTTGTAGTGATTTCTATTTTCAACATCTTGCTCAGCACAGTGTTGTTTATGGTGGCTATATATGGCTTGTTCCCGAGCCATACCGCAGTGCTTGCGGCCACAGGCATTACATTGCTCATTATGCTTCTATTCTCGCCACAGATTAGAAAACAGGTGATGCGTGCGGAAAATCATTTTGTGAGCAATATCAATCAGCGTGAATACCGAAGGACGGGCAAGGAACGCGAACTGGTGAGCGATTTGCATTTGGCTCACATCACAGTGGGATATGGTTGCCCATTTGTGGGAGAGAAATTAAAAAATGCGAAACTGCGCCAGAATTATGGTATCAATTTGGTGAGTATTCAGCGTAATTCTGTTGAACATATGGTGCCAAGCGGTGAGATGCGAATTTTCCCTGGTGATATTCTCGGTGTGATAGGCAGCGATGAAAATATTCTGAAAATTTTGCCTGTCGTAGAAGCTCAACCCGATGCTGCCCAGAATAGTGAGACGTCATCGAATGTGAAATTCACTCACTTTACTTTGCGCGACGATTCCGAAATAATAGGCAAGACCCTTAAAGATGCCCGATTGCGTGAAGACTACAGCGCTTTGCTTGTGAGCGTAGAGCGTAATGGTGAGTATATCACTCCTCATCTCGACTTGGTGTTCGCTACAGGTGATATTCTTTGGATAGTGGGTGATCGTAAGCGCTTGCAACCTCTTCACGAATAATGTGCGCGATTTCCTGATTTCGTGATTTTGTAGTAAATTTGTACTGAAAATAAAATAGCAAATTATATGGCAAGAAACGATAAAGAATTAGAGGGCGTTACACTCCTTGGTAATCAGGGAACTACTTATATATTCGACTACACGCCAAATGTGCTTGAGTCGTTTGTCAACAAGCACCCTGAAAACGAATATCTGGTGACACTCGATTGCCCAGAATTCACCTCGCTATGTCCTAAAACTGGTCAACCCGATTTTGGACACATTGTAATCAACTATATTCCACGCGTGCAGATGGTGGAAAGTAAGAGCCTGAAGCTCTATTTGTTCAGCTTCCGCAATCGTGGTGATTTTCACGAAGACTGTGTGAATATCATTATGAAGGATTTGGTGAACCTGATGGACCCCAAATACATTGAAGTGAAGGGATATTTCAATCCTCGTGGTGGTATTTCCATCATTCCATTTGCAAACTATGGCGATGCTGAGCATCAAGATTTGGTGCGTGCGCGCATGCTCGCCGCTTTTAATGAAAGAAAGAAATGAAAGATGCTGTAATTATTATATCTGGTGGTATGGACTCCACCACCATGCTTTATGAATTTAAGGACGAAATAGCTTTGGCCATCACTTTCGACTATGGTTCCACGCAGAATGGTCGTGAGCGCGTGTGTGCTGTGACTCACTGCCAGCGCTTAGGCATTAAGCATTTGATTATTCCGCTTGAATTCATGCATCGCTATTTTAAAAGTGCACTTTTGGGTACGGCCGACGACATTCCTGATGGTAATTACAACGACGAAAATATGAAGTCGACAGTAGTGCCATTCCGCAATGGCATCATGCTTGCTATCGCTTGCGGTATTGCCGAAAGCAACGGTTTGAAGCGTGTGATGATTGCCAATCACTCAGGCGACCATGCCATCTATCCCGACTGCCGCCCTGCGTTTGTTGGTGCGATGTCGGAAGCGATGAAAGCCGGAACTTACGATGGCATTGAAGTGTGCTCGCCATACTGCAATATCGATAAAACCGAAATTGCTCGCCATGGCAAGAAACTGGGTATCGACTATCGTGAGACCTATTCTTGCTATAAGGGTCGTGAAACGCATTGCGGCACTTGCGGCACCTGCACCGAGCGTCGTGAAGCGCTTCAGTTGGCTGGAATCGACGACAAAACAATTTATGAAATCGACTTAAAATCTGAAGAATAATGTACTACGTAAAGAAAACTATAGAAATCTCGGCATGCCACCAATTGCACCTCGATTATGAGAGCAAATGCGAAAACTTGCATGGCCATAACTGGAATATCGTAATCTACTGCAAGGCTCCCGAACTCGATAGCAATGGTATGGTTTACGATTTCTCAAAACTCAAAGCATTGATTTCCGATAAACTCGATCACAAAAATATCAATGAGGTGCTGCCTTTCAACCCTACTGCTGAAAATATGGCGCGCTGGATTGTGGACAGTATTCCAGAATGTTATCGTGCTGATGTGCAAGAGTCAATCAACAATGTGGCATCCTATGTGGATGATTCAATGGGCCCCAACGAAGCCATCTAATCATTGGTGATGCTGTATAAAATCAACGAAATATTCTATTCCCTTCAGGGCGAAGGACGCAATACGGGCACTGCAAGCGTGTTTGTGCGCTTTAGCGGCTGCAATCTTGCGTGTTTATTCTGCGATACCCAGCATGCTTCAGGCACAATGATGACCATCGACGAGATTGTAGATGCTGTGAATGCCTATGTGAAGGCTCCGTTGGTGGTGCTTACAGGTGGAGAACCTACATTATTTATCACCGAAGAGTTTGTCGCAGCACTTAAGGAGAAAACCGGCAAACGGATTGCTATCGAAACTAACGGCACGCGGCCTGTTCCGCAGAATGTGGATTGGGTGACACTTTCCCCAAAGACGGGGTTTGAAGGTGCAGGGGCTCATCCTTGCATACTCACCGAATGTGATGAACTGAAGGTGGTGTATTTGAACCAGGACTTGGATATGTATAAGCATATCAAGGCCTCTTATCGATATCTGCAGCCATGTTTTGTAGAGGATAGAGCACAATGCGATACTAATATGAAAGCTTGCATTGCAGCGGTGCTCGAGCATCCAGAATGGTGCCTGTCGCTGCAGACGCACCGCATCCTCAATATCCAGTAAGTTGGGTAAAAATAGCCTCTTAAATGGGGATTATCGTATCAACCGCCACTTTCAAGATGTTAGTGGCGGTATTTTTTCTTGACTGAACCTAATCATCTTTTGCATGGTAATGAATTGACCAATTGCATTTGGTAATAAACTATTTGTTTGCGATACACTAAAATCGCATCCAAGTCCTAATTGCTTTATGCTAATATGGATTTTTTTGTGTGATGCGTGGATGGTGAGGAAATTATGTTTCGCAGGGTTTGCTGTTCATGTTTCGAGCACGAAACACAGGAATCACCTGAAACACCTGAAACACCTGAAACACCCATTCTTTTGTTCGCTTTTGGACCAAAAACCGCCACTTTCTTGGTCCATATCGGAAGTCGAAACACTCGTGCGGAAGTAAAGAAGTTAAGGAGTGAAGAAGTTAAGACGATAGCATAGAAGTTGTGAAGTTAAGATGATACCAAGATGTCAATATGTAAAAGAACTCTGGTGCGAAGATATGGAATTCGCGAGGCGATAGCAACGGCAAAAAGGGATGCTTTTTGAAAAGTCAACAAGTCTACAGGTCAAAAAGTCAACGAGTGTTGGAGAGAAACATACCGATTATATCGGCGATTAACGCCGAATATAGTTTGCGAGTGTTGGGAGCATAACCGACCCTCCGAGGCTCATACTTGATGGGGGGCTTTGGCTTCAAGCTGCGCGCACTTTCGTGCGCTTGCATGGAGTTAATCACAAGCTGTCGGCTCCGACGACTTTTAGCTGGCGAGGCGAGGGTGATTAGCGGCGTTTGGGAAGCTGGGTTATCCGAGTTATTTTCTACTTTTTCAATATACAAAACAGAAAGGAGAAAAAATGACAACATTGCTTGGCCACACAAATATCCATCACACCAGTGTTAAGCGAACAAAACACCATCATTAGAACCGTCCCCCGTCCCACTGATGGTGCAGGACAGGAAGTGGGGTGATGGGGTGGGGGTATAAAAAAATCCTCGATATCACTATCGGGGATTGCTTAACTAATTAACCTTCTAATACCATTAACATAAACCTTAAACAAAATGAAATAAAAACCGTCGTCTCGACGCCAAGAATTTCATAACCTTAAAAACTAATACCATGAAAAACCGATACAAAATTAGACGTTTTATGTTATATAACATAATTTTTCGGCATAAAAATTGCGAATTTTATATAATTTAACAGATTGTTCCGGATTTTCGTTCGAGAAGGGGCTGTTGGTCGTCGCACTGGCTGTTGGATTTTAGCTCAGTGGATATGTAGTGGGGATAGTTGTTTGTTCCATTATTATGGGGTGGGGGTATAAAAAAAATCCTCGATATCACTATCGGGGATTGCTTAACTAATTAACCTTCTAATACCATTAACATAAACCTTAAACAAAATGAAATAAAAACCGTCGTCTCGACGCCAAGAATTTCATAACCTTAAAAACTAATACCATGAAAAACCGATACAAAATTAGGCATTTTATGTTATACAACATAATTTTTCGGCACAAAAATCTAATATTTAACAATATTTAACAAAAGAACGCCTCGCCCTTGCTTTGAACGAGGTGGTGTGTAGATGTAAGGGCATAGAAATACTGTTGCCCCTTATTTTGTGAAGGCGTCAATGAGAAAGAATACTTCTAACGCATTCTTTATTCGGCTACGAAACCGAGGTCTTCTACCGCTTCGATTACGGCATCCTCACTGAAATTGCCTTCTACTTCAGCTTTGCCTGGCTCAAGGGTTACTACTGCGTTTTCAACGCCTTCAACTGCCTTGATGGCGCGTTCTACATTGGCGCGGCAATTGTTGCAGCGCATACCTGTGATTTTGAATTCTTTTTTCATTTTCGTTATGTTTTTTATTTGATTAATTTTAATCGTAAACTGTTGAGCACTACGCTGATGCTTGAGAACGCCATCAGTGCACTTGCCCACATGGGTGTGATTTGGAAATTTGAGCCGAAAATGTGGAGCGCACCTGCTGCCAAAGGGATGCAGACCACGTTGTAGATGAATGCCCAAAACAGGTTTTGGTAAATCATCCCCACTGTGCGCCTACTCATCACCACAGCATCGGGCAATGCCATCAGGTCGTCGGTCATCAGCGTGATTTGTGCCACATCCATTGCTACATCTGTACCTCTGCCTATGGCGATGCTCACGTCTGCCAATGCCAAAGCCTGGGTATCGTTGATACCGTCGCCCACCATTGCTACGCGGTGTCCTTTGCTTTGCAATTCGCGCACCAAGTTTTCCTTGTCTTGTGGCAGTGCTTTGCTTTTGAAATGCGAGATTTCTGCCTTTTCTGCCCAGAAAGCAGCCGCTTCGGGTGTGTCGCCGCTCATCATGTGCACCTCTATGCCTTTTTGGGCGAGTATCGTCATTGCTTCTGAAGCGTTAGGCTTGATGCTCTCACGCGCTTCAAGGGGCATATCGCTTGACTTGGTGAAATCAACATTCGGATTCGGGATAGTGAGCGTGCCGGTTTTGTCGATTACCAGTGCGGTGATGCGTCGGAGCTGCTCCAGTGCGGTGGCATCCTTGATGAGGATACCTTTCTCGGCAGCTTTGCCAATGCCCACCATCAGCGCAGTGGGGGTGGCCAATCCCATAGCGCAAGGGCATGCCACCACCAGCACAGCCACGGCGCTCATGATGCCGTGAGGAATGGCTTCCATGCCACCAAACGCAATCCAAAGAATGAATGTGAGCAAAGCGATGCCTGCCACTACGGGTACGAAAATCAGTGCCGCCTGGTCGACAGTGCGCTGCACAGGAGCTTTAGAGCCTTGTGCCTCTTTCACCATTTTCACGATTTGTGCAAGCGCTGTGTCTTCGCCCACTTGGCGAGCGCGGAATCGCAAGCGACCTTGGCTGAGTACGGTGCCAGCAAGCACCATTGATGATTTTTCTTTTAAGGCGGGCAAAGGTTCGCCCGTTATCATAGATTCGTCGACATAGGCACCATTTTCCTTCATGAAGCTGGTGGCATAGGTCACTTTTCCGTCGACAGGCATTTTTTCGCCAGCACGAACTTCAAGCAAATCGCCGATTTTAATGGTGGCAATAGGCACATCGGTGAGGTGTTCCACGCCATCGTCGTCGGTGTTGATGATGCGTGCCGTTTTTGGTGCGAGGCCCATCAGTGTGCGAATGCTGCTGGCTGTGCCACGCCTTGCTTTCTCCTCGAGGAGTTTGCCGGTGAGCACGAATGCAATAATCATTATGGAAGTGTCGAAAAACACATGCCACTGAATGCCTCGCGCGCCCCAAACGGCATCGCCAAACACCACATTGAATGCACTGAATGCAAATGTGATACTTGTGCTTAGTGCCACCAGGGTGTCCATGCCTGCACCACCGTGGCGGAGTTGGCCGATTGCACTGGTGTAGAACTTTTTTCCACAGACTATCATTCCGAGCAGGGCAAGGACCATAGCCACATAGCCGCTAACATATGCGGGAACAGGAATCCAATGCATCGAAACTGCCATTGTGAGCAAGGCAAGAATCCAAGCAACGGTCACTTGACGAACAAGCTTCCCGTAGTTCTTTTTCTCTACTTGTTCCAGATCTGTGTCGGGCTCAATGAGAATATTGAAACCTATTTCATTGATTT
>JAKSMA010000124.1 GCA_024400895.1 Muribaculaceae bacterium
TGCATCGGCAAGTAGGGTTGTTTGAACAAATCTGAACATTTCGGAATATTTATGAATAAGTGCCTCATTTTGAGGCACTTTTGTTTTTTAACACTTTGAACAAACAATTTGCTATTCCGAAATATTCCAACTAATTTTGTATCGTTTTTCTACCGCGACACTCGAAAACGGCTTTCTCAGTCACTCCCTTTTGACATTGAAGGCACAACCGTGGGACACCATGGGAAAGTGTTAAAATGACATTGAGGGTACAAGTTGGGACACTGTGGGACGTGGTGGGACACTATGGGACGCTTTTGGCGGATTAAATTCACGAATCAGTGTAACATCAGATGGAGATACAGAAACGATGCAAGTACTGTGGAGGTACCTTTATTGCGCATAAGATGACCACAATCTATTGCTCGCCTTCGTGCAATAATAAGGACTACAAGCAGAAGATCAGAGAAAAGCAGATTGCGGACTATCAGGCACAGCATCCAATTCCAAAACCTGCAACTCCTAAATCACCTCTAAATGACAAACAGTTTCTCACTCCGAGAGAAGCTGCTAAGGTTCTTGGTGTGGGTAAATCTACAGTCTATCGAGAACTTGCCTCTGGTTTGATAAAAGCAATCCAGTTGAAGGGCATTACACTATGCAGCAAAAAGTATATCATTGTTCACAAGGCGCTATATCCTATTGGATAAACAACTTGTCCATGGAGCGCGAAACCATCGAGCCGCAGCGCCGCATGTTCCGTACGCCCGACCACTACGGTTTCTTCATGCTGCACCTTAATCCCGTCAAGGGTTTCACCATCACCACCAACGGCAAGGTTACCGGTCCGATGCTGGTGCAGCACTATGCCGGCTATGTGGCGGAGGATGAGGAGGTCATCACACGTCCGTTCTTCGAGTGGGATGCCAAACTGGCGTACGATATTCCGCTCTACCGCAACTACACGCTCCAACTCTCTCTGGGCGTCAAGAACCTGCTCGAACACTACCAGCCGGATCTGGACAAGGGTATGAATAAGGACGCCGGGTACATCTATGGACCCAGCGCTCCGCGCAGTTATTTCTTCGGCATGAATCTGAAGATTTAAGCCGGTGTACTAATAATTGCTTTAACTATTTATAGAAAAAAATCGACCCATTGTGGTCGAATTTCTCTTTTATATTTGCATATATCAAAAATTTTCCGTAACTCTGCAGCCTAGAGCGTTGCAAAGTCTATTTTGGTATAGATTTTGTGGCAAATGTATAAGATAGAACTGAAATGTAATTGAGGCACATGTGCCATAATTGCTTTTGAATAACACTTGTTAAATTTACGAAGATAATATGTTTTGGGACAAGGTTGCGCCGTTGTACGAACTCTTTGAGAATATCTACAACGGCAAAGTCAATCGCCGCTTGTGTACGGAGGTGGAACAACTGATAGACGAGGGCGATGAGGTGCTGGAGTGTGCTTGTGGTACGGGTATGCTCAGCCGTGCTATTGTTCGCCGTGCTTCATCGCTTGTGGCTACCGACTTCTCGGAAGGTATGCTCCGTGAGGCGCGTAAGAAATGTGCAAAATTCGGTAATATTGCTTTCGAAAATGCCGATATCACTGCGCTACATTATGCCGACAACCGTTTCGATAAAGTGGTGGCTGGCAATGTGATTCATCTGCTCGACGAACCTGAAAAGGCCTTAAACGAACTGCTCCGCGTGTGCAAACCGGGTGGAGTGGTGATTATTCCTACCTATGTCAACAACGAGAACCATGGCAAGCAGAACTGGTTTGTAACGATGCTTGAGAAATGTGGTGCAGGCTTTAAATGCCAGTTCGACTATCCCTCCTATCAGCAATTCTTTGACGAGATGGGGCATCCAGAAGCCTCTTTCTCCATCGTTCGTGGCAAGATGCCTTGCGCTATTGCCGTTGTTCGAAAATAAGTCCCATCATATATTTCGATAGCTGGATGACTAACTTCGGCAACATAAATGGGATGGAGATATGCAGTGATTTTACAAAACCTATTCTTTTTGATTTTTTTAAATGGAAGAAAAACGAATAGATTGCAGCAAACAAACGCCGGAGGAACTGGCGCTGGCTGCGCATCATGCCAGGTTGATTCATCGATTCAACCTGACAGAGCCCTATAGCGAAGAGTGGACAACTCTGATGCAGGAAATCTTCAAAGGAATGATAGGTGAAGGCTCGCGTGTGATGTAGCCTCTTATGGCTATTTGTCCGCATGAAGTGACTATCGGCATCTACGCTTGCTCTCCAGAGGAATCGTCGTTCAAGGCTGTGTTCACCGACATGCAAATCACAAAATGTGCGTGGAAGGCTCACGACGGCCAGCAAGCCGACTATTAAAAGACGTGGTAGTGGAACCCTGACGGAAAATTTTATTCACAGTACACTGTTTTTATAGAAAAATTCTGTAACTTTGTATCAAAATACAGAACAAATTACTACAAATTATTGATTTTGATATGAAGAAAGCTACGGAATGTGTACAAGCTGGTTGGGCACCCACAAAGGGCGAGCCTCGCGCTTTGCCTATCTACCAATCGACCACTTTTAAATACGACAACTCTGAGCAAATGGCTCGCCTGTTCGACCTGAAGGACGCGGGCTATTTCTACACCCGATTGCAAAACCCTACCAACGACGCCGTGGCGGCAAAGATTGCTGCGCTTGAAGGTGGTGTGGCGGCTATGCTGACGGCAAGCGGCCAGGCTGCAACATTCTTTGCGGCATTCAACATCTGCGAAGCAGGCGGACACATTCTTTCGGCATGCAACATCTACGGCGGCACCTACAATCTGTTTGGCGTGACGATGAAGAAGATGGGCATTGACTGCACTTTCTTCGACCCCGACAAACTCAGCGACGACGAAGTGAAGGCACTGATTCAGCCTAACACGAAATTCATCTTCGGCGAAACCATCTCTAACCCTGGCGGTGCGGTTTTCGACATCGAACGCTTTGCGAAGATTGCCCACGAGGCAGGAATTCCCCTCATTGTGGACAACACCTTTGCCACTCCGGTAAACTGCCGTCCGATTGAATGGGGTGCCGATATCGTGACCCATTCCACCACTAAATATATGGACGGACACGCTTCGTGTGTGGGCGGTGTGATTGTGGATAGCGGCAACTTCAACTGG
Organism: Muribaculaceae bacterium; assembly: GCA_024400895.1. Classification (GTDB taxonomy): domain Bacteria; phylum Bacteroidota; class Bacteroidia; order Bacteroidales; family Muribaculaceae; genus Sodaliphilus. Next base: position 3,150 of record JAKSMA010000124.1, read on the forward strand.
ATGGCAAATGCCGAGAAATTCCCAGGCCTATGCACTCCCGACGAGAGTTATCACGGCTTGACCTACGCCAAAGATTTCGGCAAACTGGCCTACATTACCAAAGCCACAGCCCAACTGATACGCGACCTCGGCAGTAGCCAAAGTCCTCAAGACGCCTATATTCTGAACCTCGGTTTGGAAAGCCTCCACGTGCGCATGCGTCAACACTGCGAAAACGCCCAGAAGGTGGCTGAATGGCTTGAGGCACGACCAGAAGTGGGATGGGTGAACTTCGCTGGACTGCCATCAAACAAGTTTTATCCTCTTTATCAGAAATATTTGCCTAAGGGCGGCTGTGGCGTGATTGCCTTCGGTTTGAAGGGCACTCGCGATGAAGCCATCAAGTTTATGGACTCGCTGAAGATGATTACCATCGTGACCCATGTGGCCGACGCCAAGACTTGTGTGCTCCACCCTGCCAGCCACACCCACCGTCAGCTCACCGATGAACAACTTCGCGAAGCTGGTGTGGCTCCCGACCTCGTTCGCTTGAGCGTGGGCATTGAAGATGCGGCCGACATCATCGCCGACCTTGAGCAAGCAATGGCTGCAATCAAAGCATAACCAACGAAAAGACAAACGACTATGAATCGAACTATCCAAGACATTATCACACGCCGAAGCGTGAAGAAATATATCGACAAGCCGGTTGAAGACGCCCTCATTGAAGAGGTGGTGAAAGCAGGCACCTATGCTCCAACGGGCATGAATCTGCAGTCGCCCATCATTCTTGTGGTGACCAACAAAGAGCTACGCGACCGCCTGAGCAAGATGAATGGTGCCATCCTCGGCATAGAGAGCGACCCATTCTATGGTGCACCCGTTGTGCTGGTGGTGCTGGCAAAGAAAAGCGTGGGCACACGCATCTACGACGGCTCGCTCGTGATGGAAAACCTGATGGTGGCAGCCAACAGCCTCGGACTTGGCTCATGCTGGATTCACCGAGCAAAGGAAACTTTTGAGTCGGCCGAAGGAAAGCAAATTCTGCACGACCTTGGTGTGAGCGAAGAATATGAAGGCATTGGCAACTGCATCCTCGGATATGCCGCACCCGACGCACCAAAGCCACAATCGCCTCGAAAAGAGGGATATGTGGTGTGGGCAAAGTAAGCCACAGGATATGAATCCGGTAAGCATCCGCCTACTTAACCAGCAATTGGTGGCACCACAATTCTCTAAGCCGGAGGAGGTGGTGGCACACTTTGGTGCAATGCAGGCCCAAGAATATCGAATGATGCGCTGGGCTGTGGAGATGCGCACGAAGCGTCCTTCTCAGAGTGCCTTCAAAAAAGCGTTTGACGAAGGAAAAATTGTGCGCCTGCACCTTCTGCGTGGCACTTGGCAACTCGTTGCAGCCGACGACTACTGGTGGATGCTCGACCTTTGCGCACCAAAGGCGAAGCAAGTGATTAACGGATGGATGAGTGCCAACAAAATCAAACTTCAGGAGGATGAGATTCGCGAAATTCGCAAGATTATCGTTGACACAACGGAGCGACTCGGCAGCGCAACGAAAGAAGATTTCGCTGACGCGCTGTCGGCAGAAGGAATTGTGCTCGACAACCACCGTCTCTCCTACCACATTCGCTATGCAGAACTTGACGGAACACTCTGCAGTGGCGACCTGCTGCCGATGAAAGCCACCTACGCCATCGCCCACAAAAAGATGAAGCCTGCAGAGAAAAAGGAGCGCGACGAAATGCTCATGCTTTTAGCTCAAAAGTATTTCCAAAGCCATCAACCCGCCACTTTGGAGGACTTCGCCTGGTGGTCGGGGCTTGGAATCAACGACTGCAAAAAAGCCATTGAATTACTATCCGACAGCATCCATGCCAGGAGTTATAAAGGGCGAGAGTTTTATCTGCTCGACGACTGCCGCACACGCGGTTTCCGCAAAGGGAATCACCTTTTGATACCACCCTACGACGAATACCTCATCGGCTACAAAAGTCGCGACATCGTGCTGAATCCCGAACACAAGCACCACGCCCACAACAATTCCGGAATCTTTCAACCCGTGATTGCATGCGACGGAATCATTTGCGGCAACTGGACACCATTCAAGAAAAAACCAGAAACCACTTTCTTAACGGGCGAACATAACGATAGCCAAATTGTGCACGCCATAGAAGCCTACCAGCATTTCACTGAGGCAAAAAAAGCAAAATGATAATAAAAAAACTAATAGGCCTGACAATTCTATGATTTTTCAGTAACTTCACAATTGGAAATAAATTAATACGAAAAGAATATGAAATCATTTGGTGCAAAACCGTGGATGCTTCCACAACCAGTGCTGATTATCGGCACTTACAACGAACAAGGTGTGGCTAACGCTATGAATGCCGCTTGGGGTGGCACTTGGGACATGAGCGAGATTATGATCAGCATGGGCAGCCATGCCACTACCGACAATCTGAAACTGAACAATGGCGAATTCACAGTGGCTTTCGCCACCGCCGAAACAATGGTGGCTTCCGACTTCGTGGGCATTGCCAGCGCAAAGAGCGACCCCGACAAGATGGCGAAGACTGGTTGGACCGCAGAAAAGGCTCCAAATGTGTGCGCACCACTGTTCAAGGAGTTCCCTATGACAATGGAGTGCCGCATCAAGGAGAAAATCGACGAATCGGAAACTGGCTATTACCTCGTGGCAGAAGTAGTGAATGTGCTTTGCGACGAAGCGTATCTTAACGAACAAGGCAACCCCGATGTAGAGAAAATGAACATTATCTCCTACGAGCCTGTGAATCACAAATATATACAGATGGGCAAAGTGATTGGCGATGCCTTTGCGTGCGGAAAAGCGCTGAAATAAGAGAAGTGAATCGTGGCAAGCACCGCTTTTTTGAAAAAAATCGACAACAAACATGTATTCGGAGGACAACATTATGAAAACTGTAAAGTCATATATTCTAATAGTAATCGCTGTTATTTTCTGTAGCAGCGCTACAAAGGCCGAGCATAGACTCATCGAGCCACTGCCAGCAGGCATTAACGCCAGCAATCTTCAGGACTGCACTGTGGCAGCGTCGTTCACTGCCGACGATTTCCGCTGGATGGGCGGCAACCTTCGCATGACCGTTTACAATAAAGACCTCTACGATGTGGTCGACATCTCACAAATGCAAGAAGGCGATACACTTATCTACGATTCAAAACCTTTGATAATAAAAAAAATTGACAGAAATCATGGGGGAATCGACATCAATGGTGGCCTTGACGAAGGCGGATGTTGCCTGGTAGGCTACGAAGGCGGCACCTATGTGGCACAGAATTGGGACAACCACGCCACCTACACAAAATTGGGCGAGGCAGAAATGCCATTGGCCGATAATTTCGTAATCAAGGATTGCGGTGTTGACCCCAACGACCCAGTAGTCACTATTGGCACCAGTCAGAAGCAATACATCGAAAGCCTCAAAGACTGGAGAAAAAATTTCTTTCAATTAAACACACTTGTGACTATTGAAAACGGAATCATCACAGAGATTAACCGCCGATGGATTCCTTAAAAAGTTCAAACATTATCGTTATTATTTCACCTATTCCAAGACTATGAGTTGCCCACTCCGTCAATCAACAGTTGCAGAAGACCAGTTTTTCGAATGCAACTGTCCGAAGGAATGCCCTCGCCACGGCAAATGCTGTGCTTGCGTGGCAAATCACCACAGCCGTGGAAGCCTGCCATTCTGCATGCGTGACTTGAAACCCGCTACCGACAATGCAAACGCCAACACCCATACTACATAAGAAAGCGTTTCGAGACCTGACTATCGACGAACTCTACGAGTTGCTCAAAGTGAGGAGCGAAGTGTTTGTCGTGGAGCAAAACTGCGTGTACCAAGACATGGACGACGACGACAAAAGTTCCGTCCACCTATGGCTCACGGTGGCTGACCGCGTGGTGGCGCTTTGCCGCGTGTGCCCTGCCGGCACACACATGTCGCGCGTGTCGATAGGGAGAGTCGCAACCACCGAGCGGGGAAAAGGCTACGGCAAGGTGCTGATGCTTGAGCCACGCAGGATT